>NZ_JBFBDY010000093.1:0-18848 GCF_040683475.1 Kitasatospora sp. NPDC093558
GTCGGTCTCGGCCGGTGCGGCGCCGGGACCGGTCTGCTCGTGCTCGGCCCGCGGGCCCGGGCCTATCCGCACGGACGCGCCGGGCAGCCGCACCTCGGCGGCGCCGCCGTCGGTGGGGGCGCGGTGCTTGTTGGGCGAGCGGATCTTCTCGGTGGCGATCTCCGCCTCCGAGAGCTGGCCGGGCCTGGCGTGCACCGGCCCGAGCGGCGGCGGGACGTGGCCACCCGGGTGCTGGGTGCGCGGGTCCTCGTGGCCCGGGCGCTGCGTCGGCACCTGCTGGTGCGGCTGCGAGTGCGGCTGGGGCTGCGGGTGCCCGTGCGGGCCCGGGGCGGACGGCGGCTCGGCCGGGTGCAGCGGCCCGGTGCCCTGCGGGGGCGCGGGCGGGGCCGGCGGTGCGGGCGGCGCGGCGGGCTGGCGCCGCCCGCGCTTGCGCTCGATCAGCTCCAGCGCGTTGGCCGGGAGCCAGTCCCCGGCCTCGCCGGAGGCGTCGTCCCGGGAGAACAGGTGCGGGGCGAGCTCCGCCTGGATCTGCGCCGGGGTGGGCCGGTGCTCGGGCGAGGGCCGCATGCAGGCGCGGACCAGGTCCATGAGCTCGACCGGCATCCCCGAGTAGTCGGGCTGCTCGCGCAGCAGCTGGAACACCGTCTCGACCGGGTTCGAGCCGCGGAAGGGCGGGTGCCCGGTGGCGCAGAAGACCATCAGCGAGCCGAGCGAGAAGACGTCGCTGGCGCCCCGGACGGTCCGGCTGTCGCGGGCCTGCTCGGGCGACATGTAGGCGGGGGTGCCGACCGCGACGTTGGTCATCGTGAGCCGGGTGCTGGAGACGCCGGCCGCGATGCCGAAGTCGATCACCTTCGGGCCGTCCTCGACCACCAGGACGTTCGAGGGCTTCAGGTCGCGGTGGATCAGTCCGGCGGCGTGGATCGACTGCAGCGCCTCGGCGATGCCGGCGACCAGCCAGCGGGTGGCGTCCACCGGCAGCGGGCCGCACTCCTCGACCAGGTCCTCCAGGGAGGGCGCCGGGATGTAGGCGGTGGCCAGCCAGGGCACGCGCGCGTCGGCGTCGGCGTCCACGACGGCCGCCGTGTAGAAGCCGCCGACCGTCTTGGCCGCGGCGATCTCCCGCGCGAAGCGGACCCGGAACAGCTCGTCCTCGGCCAGCTCCCCCCGGACGGTCTTGATGGCCACCCGCCGGCCGGAGGCGGAGCGCGCCAGGTAGACCAGGCCCATCCCGCCCGCGCCGAGCCGCCCCAGCACCTCGAAGGGCCCGATCCGCCTCGGATCGTGCGCCGTCAGCTGGTCCACTCCGCTGCCACCTCCCCGTCCAGGCACCCGCCGCGTGGTGCCGGACCCGATTCTCCATGGCCGCCCGGCCCATCTCCAACCTCCCCCGCCCAGGACCGGCAGGGGCCCCGCGGACGGCACCGCCAGGTCAGTGGCGGCGGAACGGCCGGATTCTGACGCCCGATCCGGCGGCGGCTTGCGTCCGGGCCCTGCGGCGCCCTCGGGAACCGCAGGTCGTCCACCACCCATCTCCGTCACGCTCTGTCACCCGACCACCCCTCAGCGGACTCGCCGTCACGCTGTGAGATCGAAAGCACACGGGGGGGCTACATCGAGACGCGGTGAATATCCGTCCGAAGTGGTTCATGCCCCTATAGCAACCCCCGAGCGGAGTAATAGTCGCATCACCGAATCGCGCCAAGATCGTGCCACGGTAAGCTGACGGCATGACAGGACAAGTTCGCACCGTCGACGGTCGCGTCGCCGGGCGACGCGGACAGGAGACGCGGCAGAAGCTGCTCGACTGCCTCCGCGAGATGCTCAGCACGTCGCCCTATCGGGACGTCAAGGTCATCGACGTCGCCCGTATGGCGGGTACCTCCCCCGCGACCTTCTACCAGTACTTCCCGGATGTCGAGGGCGCCGTCCTCGAAATCGCCGAGGAAATGGCCAAGGACGCCGACACCCTCAAAGAGCTGGTGGCCGGAAAGTCCTGGGCAGGGAAGTCCGGACCGACCACTTCGGAAGAACTGGTCGACGGATTCCTCGCCTTCTGGCGCAAGAACGACGCCATTCTCCGAGTGGTCACGCTCGGTGCCGCCGAAGGGGACAAGCGGTTCTTCAAGATCCGCATGACCGTCCTCAACGCGGTCGCCAAGCCACTCGCGGATGCCGTCAGGGAACTCCAGGCGAAGGGACAGGCCGACAAGTCGCTCGATCCCAACGCCGTCTCCGGGGCCCTGGTCTCGCTGCTCGCCTCGGCGGCCGAGCACCAGAAGGCCTTCACCTCCTGGGGCGTCAAGGTCAAGGACCTCAAGCCCAACCTCGCTCCCCTGGTGTACCTGGGCGTCACCGGCAAGAAGGCGCCAAAGTAGACCATCCGCTCATCCGACCATCCGCCCGCGCGCAGCCCCGGCCTCCTGTCCGGGGAACGACGGACGGCGGCCGTGTCCTCGGGGGAGGTCCGCCGACGTACCGCAGCGCGCCAGGGCCAGACATGCCGGTGGGCGGGCACCCCTCACACAGGGTGCCCGCCCACCGGCATGCTTGCCACGGACGAGTCGGGGCATCGGGGACGGTGTCCGGTGCCGCCTCAGGGGCAGCGGACCACCTGGCCGGCGTAGGCCAGGCCACCGCCGAAGCCGAACAGCAGGACCGGGTCGCCGGGCGCGAGCTCGCCGCGCTCGACCAGCTTGGAGAAGGCCAGCGGGATGGACGCGGCCGAGGTGTTGCCGGACTCCACGACGTCCCGGGCCACCACCGCGTCGGGGGCGCCCAGCTTGTTGGCGATCGCGTCGATGATCCGCAGGTTCGCCTGGTGCGGCACGAAGCCCTTCAGCTCGGACGGGTCGATCCCGGCCCGCTCGCAGGCCTGCCGGGCCAGCGGGGCGAGCTGGGTGGTGGCCCAGCGGAAGACCGACTGGCCCTGCTGGCTGATCACCGGGTCCCAGCCGGTGATCACCACGGCGTCGCCCTTCTCCGGCTCGGAGCCCCAGACGACCGGGCCGATGCCTGGCTCGGCGCCGTCCTCCTGGGCCTCGACGACCGCGGCGCCGGCGCCGTCGCCGAAGATCACGCAGGTCGAGCGGTCGGTCCAGTCGAGCGTGTCGGACATCCGCTCGGCGCCGATCACCAGCGCCCGGGTGGCCGCACCGGCCCGGATCGCGTGGTCGGCGGTGGCCAGCGCGTAGGAGAAGCCGGAGCAGACGGTGTTGATGTCGTAGGCGGCGGGCGCCCGGACGCCCAGCCGGGCGGCCACGGCGGCGGCCGTGTTGGGGCTGCGCTCGATGGCGGTGCAGGTGGCGACCACGACGAGGTCGATCTCGTCGGCGGTGCGGCCGCTGCGGGCCAGCGCCTTCTGGGCCGCCTCGGTGGCCATGTCGACGAGGGTCTCGCCCTCGGCGATGTGCCGGGTCCTGATCCCCACCCTGGTGCGGATCCACTCGTCGGTGGTGTCGACGAGCGTCGCCAGGTCGTCGTTGGAGAGGACCTTGGGGGGCTGGTAGTGACCGAGTGCCACGATGCGCGAACCGCTCATGCTGCCATGCAACCGGGTTACCCGCTGGTCAGCCGGGCACCATCGGCTACAGGATCCGCCCCCGCGAACTGTAGGAGGCCGACAAGGGGCGTTGCGGCACTTGGGGTTCCGCTTCGCCCGCGGCCGGACCGTCCGCTCCGGTGTCAGGCCGCGAGCGAGGTCGCGTCGCCCATGACGATCACCGGGTGGGCGGCCGGATCGAGGGTGCGGATGAGCTGCGCCATCTTGTCCTCGGGGATGGAGACGCAGCCGTGGGTGGGGCCGTCGTGGTCGACGTGGAGCCAGATGCCGCCACCCTTGGACCTGCCGTCGGGCCGGCGCGGGTCGAGCGGCGAGTTGCCGGGCACCCGGTTGTAGTTGATCGCCACGACGTAGTCGAACGAGCCGGCCAGCTGGTCGCCGAAGAAACCCGTCCCGGAGACCACGAAACTCGGGTCCTTGTCGTACGGGAGCTTGCTGCCGGGGTCGGCGTTGCGGCCGCCGGCGTCGGTGAGCGCGAAGACGCCGATCGGGCTGCGCAGGTCGCCCTCGTTGTGGTCGGTGGTCCAGCCGTTCTTGCCGTTGTGGCCCTGCCAGGTCTCGCCGGCCAGCCAGCGGCCCTCCGGGGTCCTGGTCCACAGCGTGACGCTGTTCTTGTCGGTGTCCTTGCCCTGGCCGGTGGCGACCACGACCTGGTTGGTCTGCGCGGGTATCCGGGCGGTGAAGGACGCGCCGAGGCCGGGTATCGCGGCCACCGAGCCGTCGTCGCGGGTCTCGCTGCGCCCGGCGGCCGGGGTCTGGACCTGCCGGTCCGCGGCGGCCTGGGCGGCGGCGGCCGGGGCGGGCTGGTCGGGCGTGCTGACGCCCTCCGGGCCGGGGCCGTCCGCGGTGGTGACGCCGGGTTTGGCGGCGTCCTGGCCGACGGTGTACCAGCCCGCGGCGGCGGCGACCAGCAGCGCGGTGCCGGCCATCACGGCCTTGCCGTGACGCTTCTTCTTGGCCTTGCGGCGGTGGCCCCGGGCGGCGGTCCTGGCGCCCACGACGGGGGCGGCGGCGGCCTGGGACGCGGGCTCGGGCTCGTACAGCGGCTCCGGCTCGTACACCGCTTCCGGCTCGTACAGCGGCTCCGGTTCGTACAGCGGCTCCGGCGTGCCGAAGTCCTCGAAGCCCTGGGGCGCCTGCGCGTACGCCTGGAACGGCTGGTCGTACGCGTCGAAGTACCCGTCAGCGGGCTGCCCGTACGGCTGGTACTCGCCGTAGGGGGCCTCGTAAACCGGTTCCCCGTAGGCCTCGTAGGAGCCATACGACGGCTCGTGCGGAGGCTCGTGCGGCTGCTGTGGCACCCCGTACACCGGCTCCTGCATCGGCTCGTACGGCAGGTACGTGGTGGCGCGATGTGAACCGGACATGGGGCCGATCCTGCCAAACGGCGTACCCGTTGGTAAACCCGGGCGATGGACGGGACCTGTGAAGACGCCCGTCCCCCGGGCCGGCGGTGCGGCCCGGGGGACGGGAACGTGCAGGTGGGGGCAGGTCAGAGGCGCATCGCCTGCGGGGTCTCGCGGCGCATCGGGTCGGGGCCCTCGTACTCGCGGATGATCTCGTAGCGGGTGTTGCGCTCGACCGGGCGGAAGCCGGCGTCGCGGATCAGGCCGAGCAGGTCGTCGCGGCCGAGCTTGTTCGGGGTGCCGAAGTTGTCCGCGTCGTGGGTGATCTTGTACTCGACCACCGAGCCGTCCATGTCGTCCGCGCCGTGGCTGAGCGCCAGCTGGGCGGTGGTGACGCCGTGCATCACCCAGAAGACCTTGACGTGCGGGACGTTGTCGAACAGCAGCCGGGAGACCGCGAAGGTCTTCAGCGCCTCGGCGCCGGTGGCCATCTCGGTGCGCGCCATCAGGCGGTTGCGCACGACGCCGTCCTTGGAGTCGTGGAAGTCGTGCTGGTAGCGCAGCGGGATGAAGACCTGGAAGCCGCCGGTCTCGTCCTGCAGCTCGCGCAGCCGCAGCACGTGGTCGACGCGGTGGCGGGGCTCCTCGATGTGGCCGTACAGCATGGTGGACGGCGTCTTGAGGCCCTTGCTGTGCGCCAGGCGGTGGATGCGCGACCAGTCCTCCCAGTGGGTGTCGTGGTCGACGATGTGCTGGCGGACCTCCCAGTCGAAGATCTCCGCGCCGCCGCCGGTCAGCGACTCCAGGCCGGCGTCGATCAGCTCGTCGAGGATCTCGTCCGCGGGCAGGCCGCTGATCTTCTCGAACCAGTGGATCTCGGTGGCGGTGAAGGCCTTCAGCGAGACGTTCGGCAGGGCCGCCTTCAGCTCCCGCAGCGAGCGCGGGTAGTAACGCCAGGGCAGGGTCGGGTGCAGGCCGTTGACGATGTGCAGCTCGGTGAGGGACTCGACCTCCATCGCCTTGGCGAGGCGGACGGCCTCCTCGATGCGCATCGTGTACGCGTCCTTCTCGCCCGGCTTGCGCTGGAACGAGCAATAGGCGCAGGACGCGCTGCACACGTTGGTCATGTTGAGGTGGCGGTTGACGTTGAAGTGGACGACGTCGCCGTTCTTCTGCGTCCGCACGTGGTGCGCCAGGCCGCCCAGCCAGGCCAGGTCGTCGCTCTCGTAGAGCGCGATCCCGTCCTCGCGGGTCAGCCGCTCACCCGCGTAGACCTTCGCCTCCAGCTCGCGCTTGAGCCCTGCGTCCATGCGGTGCCCCGCCTCCTCCGACTTCGATTCCTTGCCGGAACGAGCGTACGCCTATGCCGAGAGCAGCTCCGCGAGCAGTGCCGGTTCGATGTTCCCGCCGCTCACGACGGCCGCGACCGCCCGGCCGCCGGTCTGCTCGGCGCGGTGGAAGTACGCGGCCGGGGCGACCGCGCCGGAGGGCTCGGCGACGAGCCGGCCGCGGCGGGCGAGCAGGGCGACGGTGGCCCGGATCTCGTCCTCCGTGACGGTGACGATGTCGTCCACGTAGGCCGTCAGGTGCTCGTACGGGAGCTTCCCGACGGACGGGGTGCGCAGGCCGTCCGCGATGGTGCGGTAGGTGTCGGCGACCGGCCACTCGACCCGGCGGCCGGTGCGCAGGCTCTCCCGCGCGTCCGCCGCCAGCTCCGGCTCGACGCCGACCACCCGGATCTCCGGGCGGGTGAGCTTGAGCGCGGCCGCCGTCCCGCCGATCAGGCCGCCGCCGCTGACCGGCACCAGGACGGTGTCCAGCCCGGCCGGGGCGTCCTCGGCGATCTCCAGGCCGACCGTGCCCTGGCCCGCGATGATGAACGGGTCGTCGTACGGCGGCACCCACACGTAGCCGTGCCGCTCGGCCAGTTCGCCGGGCAGCGTGTCCCGCTCGCCCGGCGCCACCAGGATCACCTCGGCGCCGAAGCCGCGGGTGGCCTCCACCTTGACGGCGGGAGAGGTGTCCGGCATGACGATGACGGCCTTGATGCCGAGCAGCTGTGCCGCATACGCGACCGCCTGCGCGTGGTTGCCGCTCGACTGCGCGACCACCCCGCGGGCCCGCTCGTCCTCGGTGAGCGCGGCCAGCCGGTTGTAGGCGCCGCGGGTCTTGAAGGCACCGGTCGGCTGGAGGTTCTCCGGCTTCAGCCAGAGGCGGCGCCCGCCCCCGGCCGCCCACGGGGCGGGGACCAGCGGGGTGCGCACCGCGACCCCCGCGATCCGCTCCCGGGCCGCGCGCAGCTCCTCCAGGCCGACCAGTGCCATGACGTCACTCTCCTTCGGGGGGGAGCTCGCTCACCCGGTTCTCCCACTTCGTGGAGAGTACGACGGTGGTACGGGTGCGGGCCACGCCTTTCGTGCCCGAGATCCGCTTCACCACCGACTCCAGGCCGGCCACGTCGGCCACCCGGACCTTGAGCATGTAGGAGTCGTCACCCGCGATGAACCAGCAGTCCTCGACCTCGTTGAGGTCCTTCAGCCGGAACCCGACGTCGTCGTGGTCGGCCGCGTCGGTCAGCTGAAGGCCGATCAGCGCCGTGACGCCGAAGCCGAGCGAGGCCGGGTTGACCGTCGCCCTATAGCCGGTGATGACACCGGCCTGCTCCAGGCGGTTGATGCGGTCCGTGACGCTCGGGCCGGAGAGTCCGACCAGCCGGCCCAGCTCGGCGTAGGACGCACGGCCGTTCTCCCGGAGCGCCTGGATGAGCTGTCTGTCCACCGTGTCCATATACCGTCCGCGTCCTTCCGAACCTCACCAGACCCACAGATCATTATCCGGATTCAAAGGCGCCGTGCAGGGACCAACCCGGATATCGCAGAGAACATACTCTCCTGCCCCCGGCCTCCTCACTCCCCCTCAGCCGCCGCCGGTGCGCCGCCGGCGTCCCGGCGCGCCGCCGCGCCCAACTCCCCTTCCCAGCGCAGGTACAGGGAATGCGGCACGCCGACGGCGTCCAGCACCCGCCCCGCGACGAAATCGACGAGTTCGCGCACGGTGGAGCCGCCCGCGTAGAAACCGGGCGACGCGGGGAGCACGACGGCGCCCTGCGCGTCCAGTTCCACCAGGTGCTTCAACGTCACCCCGTTGAGTGGCGTCTCGCGCACGCACACGACCAGCGGGCGGCGCTCCTTGAGGGTGACGCTGGCCACCCGCTGGAGCAGGTCCTTGCTCAGGCCGAGCGCGATCCCGGCCACCGCACCGGTGGTCGCCGGGACGACCAGCATGCCCTTGGCCGGGTACGAGCCGCTGGACGGGCCGGCCGCGAAGTCCCCCGCGGACCAGTGGCGGACGTCGTCCAGGCCCTCGTCGCTGCCCAGCCACGCGGCGAGGTCGGCCCGCCAGTGCGCGTCCCGGAAGGAGATGCCGGTCTCGTCCAGGATGGTGAGCCGCGCGGCGCGGCTGACGACCAGGTCGACGGACTCCCCCGCCGCGAGCAGCGCACGGATCACGGACGCGGCGTACGGCGTCCCGGACGCACCCGAGACCCCGACCACCCACGGTTGACGCTTCACTGTTGCCATGGGCCATTTCTATCCGGCCCCACCCGGCGCGGCCGCATCCGCGCGTCCCCCTGCGAGGATGAGGCCATGGCAGCGACCCTCGTCGACCTCACCCACCAGGTGACCACCGCGATGCCGGTCTACCCCGGCGATCCGGCCGTCGTGCTGGAGCCCGCGCTCACCACCGCGACCGCCGGGGTGAACGTGCTGGCCCTGCACCTCGGCTCGCAGTCCGGGACGCACGTGGACGCGCCGTACCACGTGGACGTCACCTGGCCGACGCTCGACGGGCTCCCGCTGGAGCGCTTCACGGGCCCGGCCGTGGTCGCCGACCTGCGCGGTCTCGATCCCCGGGCGGCCGTCACGCCCGAGTTGCTCGCGCCGGCGCTGGAGCGGGCGGGCGAAGGGTCCGTCCTGCTGCTGGCCACCGGGTGGGCCCGGCACTGGGGCACCGACGCGTACTTCGCGCACCCGAGCCTGACCCCCGACGCGGCCGCGGCGATCGTCGCCGCCGGGTTCCGCACCGTCGGCGTGGACGCCCTGAGCGTCGACCCCACCCCGGACCCAGGGCCCGGCGACCCGGCGGTGGCCGCGCTGCTGGCCGACCTGACCGACGAGCACGACCAGCCGGCCGCCGGCGAGCCGACGCTGGCCGCGCACCGGGTGCTCCTGGGGGCGCCCGGCGGCGGGGTGATCGCGGAGAACCTGACCGACCTGCGGGCCCTGCTGGACGCCCAGGAGGCCGGGCTGCCGGTGGAGGTGTCGCTGTTCCCGCTGCGCCTGGTGGCGGCGGACGGCGCCCCGGTCAGGGCGGTGGCGCGGCTCGGGTGAGAGCGGCTCCGGCCGTGTTCCGGGACCGGCCGGTTCCGGCCAACTGCCCTGCCGGGGCTTGGTCTAGACCATCCCCCGGACCCGCCGGTACGCTGTCCGCTCATGGCAGAGATCATCGGAGTGATCGAGCGACTCTGGCGCTACCCCGTGAAGTCCACCGGCGGCGAGCGGCTCGACTCCGTCGAGGTGGAGCGGCGCGGCCTGGCCGGCGACCGCCTCTACGCCGTCCGCGACGCGGCCGGCCGGTTCGGCTCGGGCAAGAACACCCGCCGCTTCCGGCGGATGGACGGCCTGCTCCGGCTCTCCTCCAGACTCGGCCACCGGCTCGACGGCCCCGAACTGCTCGACCCGCTCGGCCGCCCGGTCGCCGACCCCACCGCCTTCCTGCGCGCCTACCTGCAGCGCGACGACGTCGAACTCGCCCGCGAGGACGCCGTCTCGCACTTCGACCAGCTGCCGGTCAGCGTGATCACCACCGCCACCCTCGACTGGGCCCGCGAGGCCGCCCCGCTCACCGTCGTCGACGAACGCCGGTTCCGCCCCAACATCGTGCTGCGCACCCCGCCCGGCACCCCGCCGTTCGTCGAGGACACCTGGTTCGGCCGCGAAGGCCGCACCGAAGCCCCGGACGGCGCCCGGCTCGCCTTCGTCCGCTCCAGCGAGCGCTGCGCGATGACCTCCGCCGCCCAGCCGGGGCTCCCGCACGCGCCGGAGCTCCTCAAGGCCATCGTGGCCGCCCACGACGGCCGGCTCGACGCCCTCGCGGAGGTCGCCGCCCCCGGCCGGCTGAGCGTGGGCGACCGGCTGACGCTCTCCTGAAGGCCGTTGCCATCAAGTGAATTGACTGGCCGTCAGCCCCGGATCAAGCACACGGGATGTCCGGCCGGGTCCGCGAAGATCCGCCAGCCGCCGACGTCGCGCAGGCGGACGGCGCCGAGCGCCAGCACCTCGCGCTCGGCGGTGTCCAGGTCCTCGACGTCGACGTCCAGGTGCGCCTGCTGGGGGTGCTCGGGATCCGGCCAGCGGGGCGGGCGGTGGTCGGCGACGCGCTGGAAGCAGAGCACCATGCCGCCTTCGAGGTGCTGCGTGGACCAGCCGTCGCCGAGCGTCCAGCGCGGATCCGGCCGGTCGACCTCGCCGCCCAGCAGGCCCGCGTAGAAGCGGGCCAGCGCGGCCGGGTCCGGGCAGTCGAGCACCAGGCACTGCAGTTTGCCGATCACGGTCGTCTCCGTCCTCCGGTGGTGTTCTCCGTGGCCGATTCTCGCCGGTGGACGGGGAGTTCGTGCCTCAGGGCAGCGTGACGGCCCGCAGGTAGGCCTGCGTGAACAGCTCGATGGTCTCGTCCCGCGAGGGCAGCCCGGCGCCGAGCACGGATTCGAGGACCGGCCGCAGCAGCACGTGGTTGATCATCGGGCCGAGCAGCAGCTGGACCAGCACCGGCATCGGGAGCGGCCGCAGCCGGCCCGCCTCGACGTGCGGCAGCAGCAGCCGGCCCAGGCCGTCGACCATCCGGGGCAGGTGGGCCGTCATCATCCGCGCGGCCGGGCCGTCCGGACGGCTGAACAGGTCCGCGAACACCGCCGGGACGACCCGCGGCTCGTGCTCCAGCGCCGCCGCGTACAGCCGGTAGAGCGCCCGCACGGTGTCCTCCAGGCGCTCCGGCGGATCGGCCGCGAGGGCCTCCAGGTCGGGCAGCGGGCCGTGCTCCTCGAAGACGGCGGCGAGCAGGCCGTCGCGCCCCTCGAAGACGGCGTGCAGGCTCGGCAGCGAGCAGCCCGCGCGGTCCGCGACGGCGTCCAGCGTGATCCCGCCCAGGCCGCGCTCGGCCACCAGCCGGGCCGCCGCGTCGATCGCGCGCTCGCGCACCGGGCGCCGCCCGCCCGGGTCGACACCCGCCTGCCGGACGGCCTCGTCCAGGGCGCCCCGGGAGCCGCCGAGGCGGCGCAGCAGCGTGCTGCGGGAGATGCCGGCGGCCGTCGCGATCGCCGTCAGGGGGACGTCCGCGACGTCCCGGCCGCGCTCCTTCGCCGCCGCGAGCGCCGCGGCCACCAGATCCTTCATGTGGAGCATCGTACTACTTGACACCTGGGACGGTTCCAGAGAGCCTGTTCATGCAAGTTCCACGCAGAGAGTGACCAGCCAGGCACTGAGGGGAGAACTGCCATGAGCGTCGTCATCTCCGGGGGCGGACCGGCCGGCATGATGCTGGGCCTGATGCTGGCCCGGGCCGGCGTCGAGGTGACCGTGCTGGAGAAGCACGGGGACTTCCTGCGCGACTTCCGCGGCGACACCGTCCACGCGTCCACCGTGCGCCTGATGGACGAGCTCGGGCTCGGCCGCGAGTTCGCGAAGCTGCCGCAGAGCCGGCTCGGCAACATGGTCGTGCCGGTGGCGGGCGTCGGCGACGTCGCGCTGAGCGCCTTCGAGAAGCTGCCCGCTCCGTACAACTACATCGCGATGATCCCGCAGTGGGACCTGCTCAACTTCCTCGTCGAGCAGGCGAAGAAGGAGCCCTCGTTCACCGTCCGGATGAACACCGAGGCCACCGGCCTGATCCGGGAGGGCGGCCGGGTCGCCGGGGTGCGCTACCGCACCCGGGACGGCGAGGAGGGCGAGATCCGCGCCGCGCTCACCGTCGCCGCCGACGGCCGGCACTCGACGCTGCGCCGGGAGGCCGGCCTGGTGCCCGAGGAGTTCCCGGTCCCGTTCGACACCTGGTGGTTCCGGCTGCCCCGGCACGCCGACGAGCAGGGCGTCCCGCCGAACCTGGCGCCCGCCTTCGGGCGGGGCGAGCTGGCGATCAGCCTCACCCGCGAGGACTACTTCCAGATCGCGTACTTCACCGCCAAGGGCGCCGACGCCCGGCTCCGCGCCGAAGGCATCGAGCGCTTCCGCGCCCGCATCGCCCGGCTGATGCCGCGGTACGCGGACCGGGTCGACCAGCTGGCCGGCATGGACGACGTCCACCTGCTCGACGTCCGGCTCAACCGGCTGCACCGCTGGCACACCGACGGCCTCCTGCTGATCGGCGACGCCGCCCACGCGATGTCCCCGGCGGGCGGGGTGGGCATCAACCTCGCCATCCAGGACGCGGTGGCCACCGCCGCGCTGCTCGCCGAACCGCTGCGGCGCGGGCGCGTCACCACCGCCGACCTGGCGAGGGTGCAGCGGCGGAGGTGGCTGCCGATGGTGGTGATCCAGCGCATGCAGCGGCTCCTGCACGAGGTGATGTTCGCCCCGGTCCTCTCCGGCCGCCGGGTCGGCCCGCCCACCCGGCTCGTCCTGCTCGCCCGCTACGTGCCGGGCTTCCGGCAGATCCCGTCCCGCCTGATCGCCCTCGGCCCGCGGCCGGAACACGCGCCGGCCTTCGCCCGCCGGGCATCGGCCTGACCGTCAGATGCCGAGGCCCCGGATGATCAGGTCCACCAGGGCGAAGAAGAACAGCGAGATGCCGACGAAGCCGTTGGTCTGGAAGAAGGCGCGGTTGAGCTTGGAGAGGTCGTTCGGGCGCACGATCGTGTGCTCGTAGACGAACGCGCCGGCCACGACGAACAGGCCGATCCAGAACGCGGCGCCGGCGCCGGTGAGGACGCCGAACCAGGCCAGCAGGCCCGTGGTGACGAGGTGGCAGACGCGGGCGCCCCAGATGGCCGCCGGGATGCCGAAGCGGGCCGGCACCGAGCGCACGCCGCCGTGGCGGTCGGACTGCACGTCCTGGCAGGCGTAGATGAGGTCGAACCCGCCGATCCAGATCCCGACCGCGCCGCCGAGCACGACGGCCTCCCACGACCAGCTGCCGGTCACCGCGAGCCACGCGCCCACCGGGCCCATCGCCTGCGCCAGCCCGAGGATCGCCTGCGGGAAGTCGGTGAACCGCTTGCCGTACGGGTAGACGACCATCGGCACGACGGCCACCGGCGCGAGCGCGAGGCACAGCGGGTTCAGCATGGCCGCCGCGCCCAGGAACACCACCAGGGCGACCGCCGAGCCGGTGTACGCCGTCTTCAACGACACGGCGCCGGTGACGAGTTCGCGCCCGGCGGTGCGCGGGTTGCGGGCGTCGATCTCGCGGTCGATGATCCGGTTCGCGGCCATCGCGAAGGTCCGCAGGCCGACCATGCAGACGGTGACGACGAACAGCTGGCCCCAGTGCACCCGCTGGTCGGCGAGGAACATGGCCGTCAGCGCGGCGACGTAGGCGAAGGGCAGGGCGAAGACCGAGTGCTCGATCATCACCAGGCGCAGGAAGGCCTTCGTGCGCCCCGGGGTTTCGACGGCGGCCGTGCTCACAGCCCGTACTCCTTCCAGCGACGCGACACCAGTGCGGCCGTGGCCGGGTCGGACGAGACCATCTCGGGCCAGCCGCCGTCGCGGGTGTAGCCCTCCTCGGGGAGCTTGCGGGTCGCGTCGATGCCCGCCTTGCCGCCCCAGAACTGCTGGTAGGAGGCGTGGTCGAGGTGGTCGACCGGGCCTTCGACGACCGTCAGGTCGCGGCTGTAGTCGACGTTCCCGAAGGCCCGCCAGGCGACCTCCTGGTAGTCGTGCACGTCGCAGTCCGCGTCCACCACGATGATCAGCTTGGTCAGCGACATCATGTGCGCGCCCCAGATCGCGTGCATCGTCTTCTGGGCGTGCTTCGGGTACTTCTTGTCGATCGAGACGATCACGCAGTTGTGGAAGCCGCCGGCCTCGGGCAGGTCGTAGTCGACGATGTCCGGGATGATGATCTTCAGCAGCGGCAGGAAGAACCGCTCGGTGAACTTGCCCAGCGGGCCGTCCTCGGTCGGCGGGCGGCCGACCACGATGGACTGCAGGAGGGGGCGGCGGCGCATCGTCACGCAGTCGATCTTCAGCGCCGGGAACGGCTCCTGCGGCGTGTAGAAGCCGGTGTGGTCGCCGAACGGGCCCTCGGGGAGCATCTCGCCGGGCTCCAGCCAGCCCTCCAGCACGACCTCGGCGTCGGCCGGCACCTGGAGCGGGACGGTCTTGCAGTCGACCATCCGCACGCGCTCCCCGGCGACGAACCCGGCGAACAGGTACTCGTCGATGTCCCCCGGCAGCGGCGCGGTGGCCGCGTAGGTGACGGCCGGCGGGCAGCCGAAGGCGATCGCGACCGGGAGGCGCTCGCCGCGCTTGGCGGCCACCGCGTAGTGGTTGCGGCTGTCCTTGTGGATCTGCCAGTGCATGCCGATCGTCCGGCGGTCGTGCCGCTGGAGCCGGTACAGGCCGAGGTTGCGGATGCCGGTGTCCGGGTGCTTGGTGTGGGTGAGGCCCAGGTTGAAGAAGGAGCCGCCGTCCAGCGGCCAGGTGAAGAGCGCGGGCAGCTCGTCCAGGTTGACGTCGTCGCCGGTGAGCACGACCTCCTGCACCGGGGCGTCCTTGACGTTGCGCGGCGGCACGTGCGCCATCGAGGCGAGCTTGCCGAAGGCGTCCCGGAAGCCGGTGAAGCCCTGCGGCAGTTCGGGCTTGAGCAGGCCGGCGATCTTCTCGGAGATGTCGTCAGGACCCTTGAGGCCGAGCGCCTTGGCCAGGCGCCGCTCGGTGCCGAAGACGTTCATCGCGAGCGGCATCGACGAGCCCTTGACGTTCTCGAAGAGCAGCGCCGGGCCCTTGGCCTTCTGCACGCGGTCGACGATCTCGCCGATCTCCAGGTGGGGGTCCACCTCCGCCTTGATGCGCTTGAGGTCGCCCTCGCGGTCGAGAGCCCGGAGAAACGAGCGGAGATCGTCGTATGCCATGCCAGTCAGTATCCGCCACCCGATAGCCTGGCTTCGTCAAGGGCCCCCGGGGAGGGCCCCAGGACGCAGCCAGTCCCAGCCCGTCCAGTCGTCGCCGGGGGAGATCGCCGCCGTGCTCAGGATCCTGACCATCGTCGTCCCGCTCGCCCTGTGGGTGTGGGCCTTCATCGACTGCCTGACCACGCCCGAGGACGAGGTGAAGCACCTGCCCAAGGTGGTGTGGGTGATCATCGTGCTGCTGTTCCCGCTGGTCGGCTCGATCGCCTGGCTGGTGGCCGGCAAGCAGCGCGGCGGCGTGCGGACCACGGGCGGCGTGCGGGCCCCCGGCCATCCGGGGCACGAGCGCCCGCGCGGCGGCCGTCCGCCGGCGCCGGACGACGACCCGGAGTTCCTCGCCTCCTTGAAGAAGAACGACAACGAGCACGAGGACATGCTCAAGCAGTGGGAGGCGGACCTGCGCCGCCGCGAGCGCGAACTGCGCGGCAAGGACGAGCCGGAGGACGGACGTTAACGGCACGCCTCAGCCCTGACCCCGCCCGTTCGGGGGATCGCTCGGACAGCCCACCAGGCAGGCGCCGGGTGGGCTGTGGCGTTTTTGGCGCTTCCCTACGACTGCGGCCCCACTACCACGACTCCCCCTGGTCGTCCCACCAGACTTTAGCGACGCTTGAGCGGGGCCCCAGACGGCTGCCCTACGCTCCCGGGTGACGGCCCTGACCTGCGCTTTCCTTCATGCTCAGATCATCGGACCATCATCTGTCCGACAACCCCCGGTATTCGAACGGACACCGAGCGCAGCGGGTGAGGCCCGGTCGCTTCTGTGCAGGCCTGACAGCCAAACGCTCCCGACCTTGTACGGAATCGACGCCGAAACCAGCGCACGGCCCCTCGTACAGTCATAAGTGAAGAAAGTGATTCGCAGCCGGGGGCACAGCAGACGTTGGCTGTCGGACAGTTCCCTCACCCTTGGAGTGGTTCGAGATGACGGTTGTGCATGAGGCGCCGGTCGGCGGCGAGATCCCGGAGATTCCGGCCGACGCCCGAGGTCGGGTCGCCGAGCTGCACGAACTGCGCGAGAAGGTCCGGCGCGGCCCGAGCGAGAAGGCCACCGAGGCCCAGCACGCGAAGGGCAAGCTGACCGCCCGCGAGCGCATCGACCTGCTCCTGGACGAGGGCTCCTTCCACGAGGTGGAGCCGCTGCGCCGGCACCGCGCCACCGGCTTCGGCCTGGAGGCCAAGAAGCCGCACACCGACGGCGTCGTCGTCGGCTGGGGCACCGTCCACGGCCGCACCGTCTTCACCTACGCGCACGACTTCCGGATCTTCGGCGGCGCCCTGGGCGAAGCCCACGCCCAGAAGATCCACAAGATCATGGACATGGCCATCGCGGCCGGCGCGCCCCTGGTCTCGCTGAACGACGGCGCCGGCGCCCGCATCCAGGAGGGCGTGACCGCCCTCGCCGGCTACGGCGGCATCTTCCAGCGCAACACCAAGGCCTCGGGCGTCATCCCGCAGATCTCCGTCATGCTCGGCCCCTGCGCCGGCGGCGCCGCCTACTCCCCCGCGCTGACCGACTTCGTCTTCATGGTCCGCGAGACCTCGCAGATGTTCATCACCGGCCCGGACGTCGTCCAGGCCGTGACCGGCGAGAAGATCAGCCAGAACGGCCTCGGCGGCGCCGACGTCCACGCGGGCGTGTCCGGCGTGTCGCACTTCGTCTACGACGACGAGCAGTCGTGCATCGAGGAGGTCCGCTACCTCCTGTCGCTGCTGCCGCAGAACAACCGCGAGATGCCGCCGCCCGTCCTCAGCGACGACCCGGTCGAGCGCCGCAACGACAGCCTGCTCGACCTGGTGCCGGCCGACGGCAACCGCCCGTACGACATGCGCAAGGTCATCGAGGAGATCGTCGACCACGGCGAGTACCTGGAGGTCCACGAGCGCTGGGCGACCAACGTCCTGTGCGTGCTGGCCCGGGTCGACGGCCACGTCGTCGGCATCATCGCCAACCAGCCGCAGTCGCTGGCCGGCGTCCTCGACATCAATGCGAGTGAAAAGGCCGCCCGCTTCGTCCAGATGTGCGACGCGTTCAACATCCCGCTGGTCACCCTGCTGGACGTCCCCGGCTTCCTGCCCGGCGTCGACCAGGAGCACGGCGGCATCATCCGCCACGGCGCCAAGCTGCTGTACGCGTACTGCAACGCCACCGTGCCGCGCATCTCGCTGATCCTGCGCAAGGCCTACGGCGGCGCCTACATCGTCATGGACTCCCAGTCCATCGGCGCCGACCTCACCTACGCCTGGCCGACCAACGAGATCGCCGTCATGGGCGCCGAGGGCGCCGCCAACGTGATCTTCCGCCGCGACATCAACGGCGCCGAGGACCCGGACGCCATGCGCGCCCAGAAGATCAAGGAATACAAGAACGAGCTGATGCACCCGTACTACGCGGCCGAGCGCGGCCTCGTGGACGACGTCATCGACCCGGCCGAGACCCGCGAGGTGCTCGCCTCGGCACTCGCCATGCTCCGCACCAAGCACGCCGACCTGCCCAGCCGCAAGCACGGCAACCCGCCGATGTAGCGGTCGCGGGCCACCGCGTCGCAGCAGCACCCGGAAGGCCTCGCGTCCCCACAGCGCGCGGCACCGAGCGAGACCACACACCACAGCCCGGGGGAGAAACCACACACCATGACCGCTTCCGCCGAACCCCTCGTCCGCATCGTCCGCGGCTCCGTCTCCGACGAGGAGCTGGCCGCCCTCACCGCCGTCCTGATGGCACGCGCCGCCGCCGCGCAGCAGGCCGCCGCCATCGCGCCGGTCGAGCCGATCGCCAACTGGCAGCGCCTGGAGCGCCGCCCGGCCTACTACTCGCCGGTCAGCTGGCAGCAGGCCGCCTGACGGTCCGGGAACTCCCCCGACGGCCGGTCACCCCACGGGGTGGCCGGCCGTCGCGTCTGCGCCGTTCGCACCCGTCCGGCCGCCCGGCCGGGGGAAGCCCCCGGACCGGGTCCCGAGCGGCTCGGTAGGATACCTACTGGACGGTATGCGGCCCGCCCGCCCGTCGGCCCCCATAGGATCGGCCGCTGCCGAGGTACCAGAACTATCCAGGGAGGCTGCGATGGCCAGGCAGGCCCGCGCACTGGCGACCCGCCAGGCGGTACTCCTCGCGGCGGCCGAGGTGTTCGACGAGCGCGGCTACGCCGCCGCCACGATGTCCGACATCCTGGATCGGGCCGGCGTCACCAAGGGCGCGCTGTACTTCCACTTTCGCTCCAAGGAGGAGCTGGCGCTCGCCGTCATCCTGGAGGGCCAGAGCGCCTGGCTGGCCACCTGGGAACCGTCCTCCGACAGCCCGATGCAGACGGTGATCGACCTCTCGTACGCGTTCGCCCGGGCCCTGCAGGACGACGTCCTGGTGCGCGGCAGCATCCGGCTGACGATCGAGCACGGCAGCTTCACCCAGCCCCAGGTCGCGGCCTACCAGGGCTGGTCGGACGCGACGCGGGAGCTGCTGGAGCGGGCCCAGGAGGCCGGGGAGCTGCACCCGGGGATCGACCTGCGCGGCGCGGCCCTGGTGATGCAGGGGGCCGTCACCGGCATCCAGCTGAGTTCCCAGGTGCTGACCGACCGGCAGGACCTCATCGAGCGGATCGCCGACCTGTGGACGCTGCTGCTGCCCGGTCTCGTCCAGCCGCACGCGCTGACGCGCCTGAGCGTCGTCGAGCGCGTCCCGGCGGCCTCCTGACGCCGCTCCCCGAGCGGGCAGCCGTCAGAGCCGGTAGGCGCCGCTGCGCCCGGCGTCCACGAG
>NZ_JBFBDY010000094.1:0-18838 GCF_040683475.1 Kitasatospora sp. NPDC093558
CGGGGTGGGCCCGGCTGATGTTCGCCGCGCGGCGCAGCCGACCGCCGTGCGCGCTGACCACCTGGGCGTCCTCCCACGGCATGCCGGCCCGGGCGAAGGCGGCGGCAGCGGAGGAGACGGCGGGCAGCACCTCGAGTTCGAGGCCGTACTCGGGGCGGCGCAGAGTGCGGACGACACCGAAGAAGCCCGGGTCGCCCTCGGCGACCACGACCGCAGCGCCGCGGTGTTCGGCGATCCGGCGGGCGGCCTGCCTGATGTCGCCGAGCGCGATCCGCTCGGCGGTAGGCGGCACCGGGAGGGCGCCGAGCTGGTAGGGGGCGCCGGCCACCAGGGTCGCGGCGGCGAGGGCCGCACCGGCGGCCTCGGTCAGCGGCGTGCCGTCCCACCCGATGACCGTGATCCGGTCAGCCATCTGCGGCCGTTCTCCCTCGACTCGGTGCGCTCGACTCGGTGCGCCGACAAACCGCGCCGCACTACGGCGCCGGACGAAGGCTACCGGGTGTGTTCGCCCTCTGCTCGGACGTGTCGCACACGCGTGCGTGAAGTCCGGGGGACGGCCGGGTTGGGGTCAGTCGCGCAGGACGTAGCGGTGGTCGCCGTGCCGGCCGGAGTGCTCGGGCTCGGGGGTCTCCATGTCCTCGGGCAGGAGGCTCCACAGGATGACGTCGCTGCGGCTCTCTTCCACCACCTCGCCGGACTCCCCCCTGACTATCCACGCGCTGCGCAGCACGCCCTCGCTGATCCCGCCGATCTTCTGGGCGACCTGCTGGGCGGCGGTGTTCCCGGCGGCGGTGCGCATCTCCAGGCGCAGGAAGCCGCGGTCCTCGAAGAGCCACTGGGCGACGCCGAGGACGGCCTCCGGCGCGTAGCCCTCGCCGCGCGCCCAGGCGGCGGTGACGTAGGCGATCTCGGTGCTGCGCAGCCGCCAGTCGGTGGCGCGCAGCTCGACCAGGCCGACCAGGCGCTGGGTGAGGTGCTCGGTGACGGCGAAGACGATGCCGCGCCCGGCGGCCCGGTGGGCGGGGGCGAGGGTGCGGGCGAGCTCGGCCGCGTACTGCTCGGTGAAGGGGTGCGGCAGGTCGGTCCAGGCGAGGACGAGGTCGTCGGCCATCATCGTGGCGAGACCGGGCGCGTCGTCCTCCGAAAGCGGCCGCAGCAACAGCCGTTCGGTGCTGATGGCGGTCTCGGGGAAGCTCGCTGCCATGCCGTCTCTCCTCGCCGGGTCGTGAACACAACACCGTACGCCTCCGGCGCGCCCCGGGTATCACGCGGTGCGCCGCCCGCACGACGGTACGTCAGAACGCCCCCGGCACGGGCGTCCCTCGTGCATACTGCCCGACCGGGCCCCCGCCGAGGTGCGGCGGGGGCCCGGTCGGGGGTCACCAGGCGGAGCTGTCCGAGGATCAGAAGGCGGGGATGACCGAGCCCTTGAAGGTGTCGTCGATGTACTTCTTCACCTCGGGCGAGTGCAGCAGCTCGGCGAGCTTCTTGACCCGCGGGTCGTTCTCCTTGCCCTTCTTGACGGCGAGGATGTTGGCGTACGGGTTGCCCTCGGCCTTCTCCAGCACGAGCGCGTCGGTGGCCGGCTTCAGGCCGGAGTCGAGCGCGTAGTTGCCGTTGATGACGGCGGCGTCGAGGTCGGCGACGGAGCGGGGCAGCTGGGCGGCCTCCAGCTCCTTCCACTTGAGGTTCTTCGGGTTGCCGGTGATGTCGGCCGGGGTGGCGGCGGTGGTGACGCCGTCCTTCAGCGTGATCAGCTTGTTGTCGGCCAGCAGCTTGAGGGCGCGGCCCTCGTTGGTGGCGTCGTTCGGCAGGCCGATGGTGGCGCCGTCGGGCAGGTCGGTGATCGACTTGATCTTCTTGGAGTAGACGCCCAGCGGCTCCAGGTGCACGGGCTCGACCGACACGATCGTGGTGCCGTTCTTCTTGTTGAAGTCCTCCAGGTACGGGACGTGCTGGAAGTAGTTGGCGTCGGCCGAACCGTCCTGCACCGCCGTGTTGGGGGTCACGTAGTCGGTGACCTCCTTGATGTCGAGCTTGAGACCGGCCTTGTCCGCGAGGTTGTCCTTGACGAACTTGAGGATCTGCCCGTGCGGGGTGGGGCTGGCCACGACCTTCAGCGGCGCGTTCGGGTCCGAGGAGGACGAGCCCGAGCTGCTGCAGGCGGCCAGCGAGAAGGCGAGGCCGGCGGTGGCGAGGACACTGGTGAACTTCACAACGGTGCGCACGAAAAGTGCCTTTCTGCGTGATGCGGGGAGCCGCGTCCGGAGGTCGGACGGGGGAGGTCTAGGAGGCGACGAGGTCCTCGTCGGCGGTGGTGGTGGCACGCGGGCGGAGCAGGCGGGTGCGTCCGCCGCCGGAGCCGCGGTTGGCCAGTCGGCGTACGGCGTAGTCACCGGCCAGTTGGACGATGGTGACGATGAGCGCGATCTCCGCCACGATGATCCACATGAACGCGGTCTCGAACCGCAGGTAGCCGTACCGGTAGGCGAGGTCGCCGAGGCCGCCGCCGCCGACCGTGCCGGCCATGGCGGAATAGCCGATCAGGGCGATGATCGTGGTGGTCACGGAGGCGACGATGCCGGGAAGGGCCTCGGGCACCAGCGTCTTGCGGACCAGCGTCCACGTGCTGCCGCCCATGGCCTGGACGGCCTCGATCAGGCCGCGGTCGACCTCGCGGACGGAGGTCTCGACGAGCCGGGCGAAGAACGGGATCGCGCCGACGGTGAGCGGCACGCTGGCGGCCTGCCAGCCGAGCGAGCTGCCGCTCACCCATCGGGTGAAGGAGATCAGCGCGATCATCAGGATGATGAACGGCAGCGAGCGCGCGAGGTTCACGACCGCGCCGAGCACCTTGTTCACCGGCTGGTTCTGCAGCGCTCCGCCCTTGGACGTGAGCACCAGCAGCACGCCGAGGGGCAGCCCGAGGAGGACCGTGCAGACGGTCGAGACCCCGACCATCTCCAGCGTCTCCTGCGTGGCCGGCCACATCAGGGCCTGCATCTGGTCCCAGGTCATGCCACCGCTCCGTCCGCCGCGCCCAGTACGTCCACCTGCAGGCCCTGCTCGCGCAGGTAGCCGATCGGCACCACGTTGTCCTGGTGGCCGCCGGACAGCTCGACCCGCATGCGGCCGACCATCCGGCCGGCGATGGTCTCCACCGCGGCGCCCAGGATGTTGATGTCGATCTGGTAGGTGCGGGCGAGCTGGGAGACGAACGGCTGGGCCGGGGCGTCGCCCTGGAAGGTGATCTCCAGCACGGTCGAGCCGGCGTGGCCGGTGCCGAACTCGCTGAGCGGGAACAGCTCGCGGGACAGCTCCGAGCCGGGCTTGGCGAGCAGGTCGGTCAGCTCGCCCGCCTCGACCACCCGGCCGCCGCGCATCAGGGCGGCGGAGTCGCAGACGGACTTGATGACGTCCATCTCATGGGTGATCAGCAGGACGGTCAGGCCGAGCTGCTGGTTGAGGTCGCGCAGCAGCTTGAGGATCGAGCGGGTGGTCTCCGGGTCGAGCGCCGAGGTGGCCTCGTCCGAGAGCAGCACCTTCGGGTCGCCGGCCAGGGCGCGGGCGATGCCGACGCGCTGCTTCTGGCCGCCGGAGAGCTGGTTGGGGTAGCTGCGGGCCTTGTCGCCGAGGCCGACCAGGTCGAGCAGCTCGGCAGCCTTGCGGCGGCGCTCGGTGCGGTCCAGGCCGATGATCTCCAGCGGGAGCTCGACGTTCTGCTGCACCGTCCGCGAGGCGAGCAGGTTGAAATGCTGGAAGACCATGCCGATCCGGCGGCGCGCCTCGCGCAGGTCCTTGCCGGCCCGGTTCTCGCCGCCGGACAGGGCGGTCAACTCGACCCCGTCCACGGTGACGGTGCCGGAGGTCGGGCGCTCCAGCATGTTCACGCAGCGGATGAGGGTGGACTTGCCGGCACCGCTGGTGCCGACGACGCCGTAGACCTCGCCCGGGCGGACGTGCAGGTCGACGCCGGCGAGGGCGGTCACCTCGCGGCCTCGGGAGCGGTAGACCTTCGTGAGGTCCGTGGTGGTGATCACAGCAGCTTCCGTGGGTCGGGGGCGGGCGGCGCGTCGACCGCCCGACCGGGTTGCGGTCGGCGGCGTCTACGGCGCTTCGCCAGGGGGATCCGGACCTGCCACCCCTTGATCGTGGCCGCTGGGCGGCCGGGCCGCGCGACGGCGTGGCCCTTACGAGTCACCGGCCGCCGCGGGTGGGCGGGCATGCGGAAACAAGGGATCGGGGCAGGCTGGGCGCGCTCACACGAACGGGAGCGGGCGCCGGGGTCTCGCTTCGGGGCGCGAGGAGTGGGGACGGTGGCCCTCAGCAGTGACACATTCGACGGCACATGGCACGCTCACCTGCCGGCAGAGTGCCGGTGGGGGTCCAATTCGTCGTCGCAGTCATGTGAGCCAGTAAATCAGATGGGCTGTTCGGGGCCCAATTATTTGGAAGAGCTGTCCGCAATGCGGACACGAATCGCTTTGACCTGCATAAATGCGAATCGGCGCCGCCTGTGGACTGACCAGATCATGGCTGTCCGGATCGTGGCGGCGCCGAAACGGCGGGGTGGCGGGGCGGGCTCAGGCGGTCGCGGCGTACGGCGTCGCGGCGGGCTTCTCCAGGTGCACGAAGCTCAGGCTGCTGCTGACCGGCTCGACGGCCGTCTGGCGGTAGCCCTGGCGGGCGTACAGGCGCAGGTTCCCGAGGCTGCGGTGGCCGGTGAACAGGCGGTAGGCGGTGACGGGGCTGCCATCCTCGGGGCTGCCGTCCTCGGCCAGGCGGCGCTCCAGGGCCTCCAGGAGGCGGCCGCCCAGGCCGTGCCGCTGCATCCGGGGGTGGACGACCAGACGCCCTATCCGGCCGATGCCGTCGTCGTCGACGTGGCCGCGGACGGTGCCGACGACCTCGTCGCCGAGGCGGGCGACCAGGAAGTGCTGCTCGGACAGTTCGGCGCGCAGGCTCTCCAGAGTCTGCGTGAGGGGCTCGATCGCCCAGTCGCCGTACAGCTCGGCCTCGGCCTGGTAGCCGAGGTACTGGAGCTTGAGGATCTGCTCCGCGTCCTCGGCGTCCGCCGCCGAGATGATCACGCTCATGCCCATGTGCTGGGGCCTCCCCATCGTCGTGCCCGGCGCGCAGAGGGTGGCGCGCTCACGCTCAGTATCCGAGTGATCGCGGCACCGTCAAGAGCCGGGTTCGCCAGCGCTCTACCCGGGTGTCAGCTCCGCTCAACCTTCGGTGGGGGGAAGCGTGAGGAGAGTCACCCGGAGAGAAGAGGGGAACCGCGGGGAGGTAACCGGGCGCCGTGGGACTCGTCACCCTCCGGGGTCACGGGTAGCGCTCGGTGTGGAGGAGGGCGCGGAGGCAGGCGAGGCAGCGGGAGCGGGTGGGGCCGATGGAGCCGCGGGGCATGCCGAGGCGCTCGGAGAGTTCGCGGTACGTCGGCGGCGGGTCCTCCGCGAGGGCGGCGACCAGCTGGGGGCAGCGGCCGGGCAGGGCGGCCACCGCGTCGCGGACCACGCGGCGGCGGCGCTCGGCGAGGAACTGGTCCTCGGCGGAGGGGACGGTCGGAAGGGTTGGACACACACCGTGCTTGACCTGGACGGGCGGGGGCCGGTTACGCCCGGCCGGTCGCGCGTACCGGACAGGGGCGCGACGGTCGGTCCGCCACGCCCCTCCCCCACGGCACCAGGAGTCAGCCCTGGACCCACTCCTGCTGGGCCGCCAGGTCGGCCTTGACCTCCGCGAGCTGCACGGCCACCGCGGACGGCGCCGTGCCGCCGCGCCCGTTGCGGGACGCGATGGCGCCGTGCACGCTGAGCACCGACCGGACCTCGGGCGTCAGGTGCCGGGAGATCGAGGCGAACTGCTCGTCCGTCAGGTCCGAGAGCTCGATGCCCTGCGCCTCGCACACCTTGACGCAGGCGCCGGCCACCTCGTGCGCGACCCGGAACGGCACGCCCTGCTTGACCAGCCATTCGGCGATGTCGGTGGCGAGCGAGAAGCCGGCCGGGGCCAGCTCCTCCAGCCGCTCCCGGTGCACGGTGAGGGTGGCCATCATCCCGGTGAACGCGGGCAGCAGCACCTCCAGCGTGTCGCAGGAGTCGAAGACCGGCTCCTTGTCCTCCTGCAGATCCCGGTTGTAGGCGAGCGGCAGCGCCTTGAGGGTGGCCAGCAGGCCGGTCAGGTTGCCGATCAGCCGGCCGGACTTGCCGCGGGCGAGCTCGGCGATGTCCGGGTTCTTCTTCTGCGGCATGATCGAGGAACCGGTGGAGAAGGCGTCGTGCAGCGTGATGAAGCCGAACTCCTTGGTGTTCCAGATGATCACCTCCTCCGCGATCCGGGAGAGGTTGATGCCGATCATCGCGGTCACGAACGCGAACTCGGCGACGAAGTCGCGCGAGGCCGTGCCGTCGATGGAGTTGCCGACCGAGCCGCCCTCGAAGCCGAGGTCGGCGGCGACGGCCTGCGGGTCGAGGCCGAGCGAGGAGCCGGCCAGCGCCCCGGAGCCGTACGGCGAGACGGCGGTGCGGGCGTCCCACTGGCGCAGCCGCTCGGCGTCCCGGCCGAGGGCCTGCACGTGCGCGAGGACGTGGTGGGCGAAGAGGACGGGCTGGGCGTGCTGGAGGTGGGTGCGGCCCGGCATCGCGGTGTCGGGGTGCGCCTCGGCCAGCCCGACCAGGGCGTGCTGGAGGTCCAGGAGCAGCCCGCCGATGGTCTTCGCGTGGTCCCGCAGGTACATCCGGAACAGGGTGGCGATCTGGTCGTTGCGGGAGCGGCCGGCCCGCAGCTTGCCGCCGAGTTCGGCGCCGAGGCGCTCCAGCAGGCCGCGCTCCAGCGCGGTGTGGACGTCCTCGTCGGCGACGGTGCCGGTGAAGGTGCCGGCCTGGACGTCGGCGAGCAGCTGGTCGAGCCCGCCCAGCATGGCGGCGAGTTCGTCGGCGCTGAGCAGGCCGGCCTTGTGCAGGACCCGGGCGTGGGCCTTGGAGCCGGCGATGTCGTAGGGCGCGAGGCGCCAGTCGAAGTGGACCGAGGCGGAGAGCTTGGCCAGGGCCTCGGACGGGCCGTCGGCGAAGCGCGCGCCCCAGAGGCGGACGTCGGCGTTCTGGTCGGCGGTCATCGCGTGGGCTCCTTACGGGGTACGGGTGTTGGGGGACTCTAGCGGGGCGGGTCAGGCGAGGTCGCGGCGGGCGGCGAGCTTCGAGGACATCCCGAAGATCTCGATGAAGCCCTTGGACATCGACTGGTCGAAGGTGTCGCCGGTGTCGTAGGTGGCGAGGTTGAAGTCGTAGAGCGACTGGTCGGACTTGCGGCCGTTGACGACGGCCCGGCCGCCGTGCAGGACCATCCGGATGTCGCCGCAGACGTACCGGTTGGCCTCGTCCACGAAGCCGTCCAGGGCGCGCTTGAGCGGGGAGAACCAGAGGCCGTCGTAGACGAGTTCGGCCCAGCGCTGCTCGACCTGCCGCTTGTAGCGGGCGAGTTCGCGCTCGACGGTGACGTTCTCCAGGGCCTGGTGGGCGGTGATCAGGGCGATCGCGCCGGGGGCCTCGTAGATCTCCCGGGACTTGATGCCGACCAGCCGGTCCTCGACCAGGTCCAGCCGGCCGACGCCCTGGGCGCCCGCCCGCTTGTTGAGCTCCTCGACGGCCTCCAGGACGGTGACCTTGCGGCCGTCGATCGCGACCGGGACGCCGGCGTCGAAGGTGATGACGACCTCGTCGGCCTCGCGCGGGGCGGCCGGGTTCTGCGTGTACTCGTAGACGTCCTCGATCGGGGCGTTCCAGATGTCCTCCAGGAAGCCGGTCTCGACGGCCCGGCCGAAGACGTTCTGGTCGATCGAGTACGGCGACTTCTTGGTGGTGGCGATCGGCAGGCCCTTGGCCTCGGCGAAGGCGATGGCCTTGTCCCGGGTCATCGCGTAGTCGCGCACCGGGGCGATGCACTTGAGGCCGGGGGCCAGGGAGTTGATGCCGACCTCGAAGCGGACCTGGTCGTTGCCCTTGCCGGTGCAGCCGTGGGCGACGGTGGTGGCGCCGTGCTTGCGCGCGGCCGCGGCCAGGTGCTTGACGATGACCGGCCGGGAGAGCGCGGAGACCAGCGGGTACTGGCCCTGGTAGAGCGCGTTGGCCTTGATGGCTGGCAGGCAGTACTCGTCGGCGAACTCGTCCCGGGCGTCCGCGACCTCGGCCTCGACGGCGCCGCAGTCCAGCGCGCGCTGACGGATGACGTCGAGGTCCTCGCCGCCCTGGCCGACGTCGACGGCGACGGCGATGACCTCCGCGCCCGTCTCCTCGGCGATCCAGCCGATGCAGACGGACGTGTCCAGTCCGCCCGAGTAGGCGAGTATGACGCGCTCGGTCACGGCTTTCTCCTTCCAGCTCCACGTACGAGGTCGTACAGGTTTGCAGCGATGGGCATAAGTATGCACGACACCGTATGAAACACAAAACCCCGGCCGGTGGAGTGGTCCACCGGCCGGGGTCGGGTCGCTAGGGCGTGTCCTACTGGGCCTTCGCCTGGGCGAGTTGCATGAGGTGGTCGGCGAGGGCCTGCCCGCCGGACGGGTCCCGGCTGATCAGCAGGACGGTGTCGTCGCCCGCGATGGTGCCGATGATCTCGAACACCTCGGCCTGGTCGATCGCCGAGGCGAGGAACTGCGCGGCGCCCGGCGGGGTGCGCAGCACGACCAGGTTGCCGGAGGCCGTCGCGGAGACCATGAGCTCGCCGGCCAGGCGGGCCATCCGGCCCTCGCTGGCCGACTCCCCCATCGGTGCGCGCGGCGTGCGGTCGCCGCCCTCGGCCGGGACGGCGTAGATGAGCGCGCCGTCCCGGTTGCGGATCTTGACCGCGCCCAGCTCGTCCAGGTCCCGGGAGAGGGTGGCCTGGGTCACCACGAGTCCGTCGTCGGCGAGCAGCTTGGCGAGCTGGCTCTGCGAGCGCACGGGCTGGCGGGTGAGCAGGTCCACGATCCGCCGGTGGCGCGCGGTGCGGGTCTGCGGCACCTGCGGCGTCGGGCCGGCGGCGGACTGGCCGGAGTGGGAAGCGGTCATGTGATTATTCTCCCGGACTACCGTCGGCTCGCATCGGCCGGGGCGCCCTCACGCACCGTCCGGAGGATGCCGGGCAGCGCCGCGAGGAAGGCGTCCGCCTCCTGCTCGGTCAGCACCAGCGGCGGAACGAGCCGGACGGCGTCCGGGACGGCGGCGTTCACCAGGAACCCGGCCTCCTGCGCGACGGCCTGGACCTGCGCCGAGACGGGCTCGGTGAGCACGATGCCGAGCAGCAGGCCGGCACCGCGCACGTGCGAGACCAGCGGGTCGCCGAGGGCCTCGATGCCGTGCCGCAGCCGCTCGCCGACCTTGCGGGCGTGCTCCAGCAGGCCCTCGGACTCGATGGTGTCGAGCACCGCGAGCCCGGCCGCCGCGGCCACCGGGTTGCCGCCGAACGTGGTGCCGTGCTGGCCCGGGGTGAGCAGCTCGGCCGCCGGTCCGAAGGCGAGCACCGCGCCCATCGGCAGGCCGCCGCCGAGCGCCTTGGCCAGGGTGACGACGTCCGGCTCGACGCCCTCGACGGCCTGGTGGGCGAACCAGTGCCCGGTGCGGCCGACGCCGGTCTGGATCTCGTCCAGGACGAGCAGGGTGCCGGTGGCGCGGGTGATCTCGCGGGCGGCGATCAGGTAGCCCTCGGGCAGCGGGATCGCGCCGTTCTCGCCCTGGATGGGCTCCAGGAAGACGGCGGCGGTCTCGGTGGTCACCGCCGCGCGCAGCGCCTCGACGTCGCCGAACGGGACGTGGGTGACGTCGCCGGGCAGCGGGCGGAAGGGGTCCTGCTTGGCGGGCTGGCCGGTGAGCGCGAGGGCGCCCATCGTCCGGCCGTGGAAGCCGCCCTCCAGGGCGACCAGGTGGGTGCGGCCGGTGCGGCGGCTGATCTTGAACGCGGCCTCGTTGGCCTCGGCGCCGGAGTTGCAGAAGAACACCCGGCCGCCCTCGCGGCCGTCCAGCTTCAGCAGCCGCTCGGCGAGGGCGATGGTCGGCTCGGCCATGAAGAGGTTGGAGACGTGGCCGAGGGTGGCGATCTGCCGGCTCACGGCCTCGACGACGGCCGGGTGGGCGGTTCCGAGGGCGTTGACGGCGATGCCGCCGAGCAGGTCGGTGTACTCCTTGCCGTCCGCGTCCCACAGCTTGGTGCCCTCGCCGCGGACCAGCGGGATGCGCGGGGTGCCGTAGTTGTCGGTGAAGGTGTGCTGCCACCGCTCGGTGAGCTGCTCGTTGTGCGTCATGCCAGTCCCCCGGTCACGGTCGGTTCGTCGTCCGGCACGACCATCGTGCCGATGCCCTCGTCGGTGAAGATCTCCAGCAGGAGGCTGTGCGGCACCCGGCCATCGAGCACCCTGGCGGTGCCCACGCCGGAGCGGACGGCGCGCAGGCAGCCCTCCATCTTGGGGAGCATGCCGCTGGCCAGGCCGGGCAGCAGCTCGTCCAGCTCGCTCGCGCTGAGCTGGCTGATCACGTCGTCGGAG
Organism: Kitasatospora sp. NPDC093558; assembly: GCF_040683475.1. Lineage (NCBI taxonomy): Bacteria > Bacillati > Actinomycetota > Actinomycetes > Kitasatosporales > Streptomycetaceae > Kitasatospora > Kitasatospora sp. NPDC093558. Next base: position 10,523 of record NZ_JBFBDY010000094.1, read on the forward strand.
TTCGGCCAGTCCTTGTAGAGGCCCTCGACGTCGGTGAGGATGACGAGCATCTCGGCGCCGAGCGCGACCGCGAGGGCGGAGGCGGCGGTGTCGGCGTTGATGTTGTAGACGTGGCCGTCGGTGCCGCGCGCGATCGAGGAGACGACCGGGATGCGGCCGTCGGCGATCAGCGCCTTCACCGCGCCGGCCTCGATGTTGACGATGTCGCCGACCAGGCCGATGTCGACCTGCTCGCCGTCCACCACCGCGTAGCGCTTGACGGCCGTCATGGTGTGCGCGTCCTCGCCGGTCATGCCGACGGCGAACGGGCCGTGCTCGTTGAGCAGGCCGACCAGTTCGCGCTGCACCTGCCCGGCGAGCACCATCCGGACCACGTCCATGGTCTCGGGGGTGGTGACGCGCAGGCCGTTGGTGAAGCTGGACTCCAGGCCGAGCTTGTCCAGCTGGGCGCTGATCTGCGGGCCGCCGCCGTGCACGACGACGGGGTGCAGACCGGCGTAGCGGAGGAAGACGACGTCCTGGGCGAAGGCCGCCTTGAGCTCGTCGTCGACCATCGCGTTGCCGCCGAACTTGATCACGACGGTCTTGCCGTGGAAGCGCTCCAGCCACGGCAGCGCCTCGATCAGCGTCATGGCCTTCGGCAACGCGGTGTTGTTGCGGGCCTGTTCGCCCTTGGGTGCGATCTGCACGGGTTTCCCTCGTCGATGGGGGTCCCCCCCCGGCCAGAGGCTGGGGGAGGATGTCGCGGACCGGATGCCGCGGATCGGTTGGCGCGGACCAGGATGGCGCGGGCGAAGTGACGCCGGTCAGGTCGAGTAGGCGCTGTTCTCGTGAACGTAGTCGGCCGTCAGGTCGTTGGTCCACAGCGAGGCGCCCGCCGTACCGGCGTTGAGCTGCGCGGTGATCACGACGTCCCGGCCGCTCATGTCGACGAGGTCGCGGTCCTCGCCGACGCCGCCGTCCTTGCAGACCCAGACGCCGTTGATGGCGACGTCCAGCCGGTTCGGGTCGAAGGTGGCGGTGGTGGTGCCGATCGCGGCCAGCACCCGGCCCCAGTTGGGGTCCTCGCCGTGGATGGCGCACTTGAGCAGGTTGTTGCGGCTGATCGTGCGGGCGACCTCGACGGCCTCGTCCTCGGTGGCGGCGCCGGTGACGTCGATCCGGATGTCCTTGCTGGCGCCCTCGGCGTCGGCGATCAGCTGGCGGGCGAGGTCGGCGCTGACGGCGCGGACGGCCTCGGCGAACTCGGCGTCGTCCGGGGTGACGCCGGAGGCGCCGGAGGCGAGCAGCAGCACGGTGTCGTTGGTCGACATGCAGCCGTCGGAGTCGATCCGGTCGAAGGTGGTGCGGGTGGCGCCGCGCAGGGCGGCGTCCAGGGCGGGGGCGTCCGCGACGGCGTCGGTGGTGATCACGACCAGCATGGTGGCGAGGCTCGGGGCGAGCATGCCCGCGCCCTTGGCCATGCCGCCGACCGTCCAGCCGGCCGGGCTGGTGACCTGGGCGGTCTTGTGGACGGTGTCGGTGGTCTTGATGGCGATCGCGGCGGCCTCACCGCCGGTCGCGCTGAGCTCCTGGGCGGCCGTGGCGACGCCGGGCAGCAGGATGTCCATCGGCAGGCGGACGCCGATCAGGCCGGTGGAGGCGACGGCGACCTCCGCCGCGTTGACCTTCAGCTCCTCGGCCACCCTCTCCGCGGTGGCGTGGGTGTCCTGGAAGCCGAGCGGGCCGGTGCAGGCGTTGGCACCACCGGAGTTGAGGACGACGGCGGAGACCTGGCCGCCCTTGAGGACCTGCTCGGACCACAGGACGGGCGCGGCCTTGACCCGGTTCGCTGTGAACACGCCGGCGGCGGCGAACGACGGCCCGTCGTTGACGACGAGGGCGAGGTCCGGGGTGCCGGAGGCCTTGATGCCGGCGGTGACCCCGGCGGCGCGGAAGCCCTTGGCGGCCGTCACTCCGATGTTCGCGGGACTGGTCACGGTGCGACTCCGTTCACGGGAAGGCCCATTTCCTCGGGCAGGCCGAGGGCGATGTTCATGCTCTGCACCGCGCCGCCGGCGGTGCCCTTGACGAGGTTGTCGATCGCGCTGATCGCGATGATCCGCCCGGCGGCCGGGTCCAGGGCGACCTGGACCAGGGCGGTGTTGGCGCCGTAGACGCTGCTGGTCTGCGGCCACTGCCCCTCGGGCAGCAGGTGGACGAACGGCTCGGCCGCGTACGCCTCGGCGTAGGCGGCGCGCAGGCCCTCGGCCGTCACGCCGGGCCGGGCCTTGGCGGAGCAGGTCGCGAGGATGCCGCGCGGCATCGGGGCGAGCGTGGGGGTGAAGGAGACGGTGACCGGCTCGCCCGCGAGCGGGGTGAGGTTCTGCGCCATCTCGGGGGTGTGCCGGTGCCCGCCGCCGACGCCGTACGGGCTCATGCTGCCCATGACCTCACTGCCGAGCAGGTGCGGCTTGGCCGCCTTGCCCGCGCCGGAGGTGCCGGAGGCGGCGACGACGACGGCCTCGGGCTCGGCGAGCCCGGCCGCGTACGCCGGGAACAGCCCCTTGGAGACGGCCGTCGGGTAGCAGCCGGGCACGGCGATCCGGTTGCTGCCCTTCAACGCGGCCCGGTGGCCGGGGAGTTCGGGCAGGCCGTAGGGCCAGGTGCCGGCGTGCGGGGAGCCGTAGAACTGCTCCCAGTCGGCGGCGGCCTTGAGCCGGAAGTCGGCGCCGCAGTCGACCACCAGCACGTTCGGGCCGAGCGCCTCGGCGACGGCCGCGGACTGGCCGTGCGGCAGCGCGAGGAACACCACGTCGTGGTCGGCCAGCACCTCGGGGGTGGTGGGCTCCAGGACGCGGTCGGCGAGCGGGATCAGGTGCGGCTGCAGCGCACCCAGCTTCGTGCCGGCGTTCGAGCCGCCGGTCAGGGCCCCGATCTCCATCTCGGGGTGGCCGAGCAGCAGGCGCAGCACCTCACCGCCCGCGTACCCGCTCGCGCCGGCGACGGCGACTCGCAATGCCATGGCGTTCCTCCTTCGTCGTGGCATGAATATACGCAGCACGGAACATTCATGCAAGGAGTATGTGGCGGACCGCCCGCCGGGGCCCGGCGGGCGGCCGGTGGGGCTCAGCGCTTGACGGCTCGCAGCACCACGAACTTGGGGTTCCCGGCGACGAGTTGGCAGTTGCCGAAGAGGCGGCGCAGCTTGACGTGGTAGCCGAGGTGGCGGTTGCCGACGACCCAGAGTTCGCCGCCCGGGCGCAGGGCCCGGCGGGCGCCGGTGAACATCCGCCACGCGGTGGCGTCGGTGGTCGCCTGGTGCGAGTGGAACGGGGGGTTGTTCAGGACGAGGTCCACCGAGCCGGGGGCGATCACCCCGGGCGCGAGCGCGTCCGCCGTCAGGAACTCCGCCGGGGCCGCCGGGCCGAGGTTCGTCCGGAACGTCTCCTCGGCGGAGGCGACGGCCTGGTGGGACTCGTCGACGAAGAGCAGTTCGGCGCCCGGGCCGGCCAGTGCGGCGGCGGTGCCGACCACGCCGTTGCCGCAGCCGAGGTCGACCACGCGGTCGCCGGGGGCCGGGGTCGGCAGGTGGCCGAGGAAGAAGCGGGTGCCGATGTCCAGGCGCTCGGCGCAGAAGGTGCCGGCGTGGTTGACGACGGTGCGCCCGGAGACCGGGCCGACGTCCGCGGGCAGCGCGTAGCGGTGCGGCCACGGGCTGGGGCCGGGGTCGAGGGCCGGGTCGGGGGTGCAGAGGATCAGCCGGGCCTTGCGGACGGCGAGCGAGGTGCGGGTGGGGCCGAGGACCTTCTCAAAGAGTTCGAGGGTGGAGGTGTGGATCTCGGTGACCATGCCGGTGCCGATCACCACCGTGCCGGGGTGGACGGCGGGGGCGAGCCGGTGCAGCTGGTCCTCCAGCAGGGCGAGGCTCTTGGGGACGCGCACCAGCAGGACGTCGATCCGCTCCGGCGGGGTGTCGCGGGTGGTGAGCAGCCGGGCCTGGTCGACGGGGGTGCCGGCCCGGGCGAGGTTGGCGCGGGTGGCCTCGCGGCCGAGGTGGGAGTCGCCGATCTGCACCGGCCCGTACGCGGCCAGCGCGGTGGCGAGGGCGCCCCAGCGGTCGCCGAGGACCACGACGCGGCGGCCGGTCAGCTCGGTGGCGGTGCCGTCGGCGATGTCCGTGTCGCCCGCGAGGTGGCGCAGGAGGTACTCGTCGGCGGCGTCCCAGGCGCGCAGCCGCTCGCGGGGGTCCTCGGGGTACCGGGTGAGGTCGAAGGTGCCGAACGGGGTGGTGAAGGGCGCTGTGGCGGCGGTCGTGCTCTGGGGATTCATCGTGTTCTCAGGCTAGCCGACGACCCGACGGGGAACGGATTCGGACGGATACTGGAAGGGCCCCGACCGAGAGGGGTGAGGGCGATGGACTGGAAGCTCGAAGTGGTCGTGCTCCCGGTGGCGGACGTGGACCGCGCGAAGGTGTTCTACGAGGAGCAGGCCGGTTTCACCGTCGATCACGACACCCGGCTGCGGGACGGGATCCGGGTGGTGCAGCTGACGCCGCCGGGCTCGCCGTGCTCGATCGTCGTCGGCAAGGGCGTGATCGAGGCACCGCCCGGGTCCGTCAAGGGCCTGCAGCTGGTGGTGGCGGACATCGACAAGGCGCACGCCGAACTGGCGGCGCGGGGCGTGGAGGTCAGCCCGGTGCAGCACTTCGAGGCCGGGGTGCGGGTGAACGGGCACGGCGAGGCCTGGAACTCGTTCGTGTTCTTCAACGATCCGGACGGGAACGGCTGGGCCGTCCAGGAGGCGCCGGCGGCTGCATAGACTTCCGCAATGGCTGAAGACGAGGGAAACGTCCGCGTGGACAGCTGGATCTGGTCGGTCCGGCTCGTCAAGACGCGTGCGCTGGCGGCGGCCGCCTGCCGGGCGGGACACGTCCGGGTGAACGGCGAGCGGGCCAAGCCCGCCCAGCCGCTGCGGCCGGGCGACGAGGTGCGGGTCCGCGAGGAGGGGTACGAGCGGGTCGTCGTGGTGAAGAAGCTCATCCGCAAGCGGGTCGGCGCGGCCGTGGCGGCCGAGTGCCTGACCGACCAGAGCCCGCCGCGGCCGCCGCGCGAGCTCGTGGCGCCGGTCTTCGAACGCGACCGCGGCGCGGGGCGCCCGACCAAGCGCGAGCGCCGCGACCTCGACCAGCTGCGCCGGCGCTGAGCCCCTGGTCTCCTACTTGGGTCCTTGACGGACGGGGTACTCGGCCTGGACGGCGAGGCGGCGCGGGGCGTCGTCGCCGATCCGGGTGAGCAGGTCGTCGAGGGCGAGGAACACCTCCCAGGGCTCGCGGCCGGTGGCGGTCGCGAGCCGCTCGACGACGCGGTCCTCCAGGTCGCGGACCCGGCTGTTCTTCCAGGCCTTGTCGGCGAGGCCGACCAGCAGCTCCTCGACGGTGACGCCGGGCTCGCCCCAGCTCGCGTGGCTGCGGGCGAAGCGGGCCAGTCGCTCGGGGACGCCGTGCTCGCGCAACAGGGCGTGGCCGGCGGGCTCGTGGGCGGAGCCGGGGGCGGAGAGCTCCTCGGGGTGGACGGTCTTGCCGATGTCGTGGGTGGCGGCGCCGTACAGCAGCGCCTCGCGGTCGACGTCCAGGCCGGTGGCGGCGCAGAAGTCGGCGATCGTCACGGCGACCTCGTGGACGAGCGCGAGGTGCGCGCGCAGCCGGGGCGGGGCGTCGACGGCGTCGAGCAGGGCGGCGGCGTCCGGGGGCAGGGGCGGCAAGGGCGTGGTCACACCGCAGGCTAACTCGTACGGGTGAGGGACTGTCAGTGCCGCCGTCTAGTGTGCGGAGCAGTGCGGGACGGTCCCGGCGCCAGGAGGGGGGTGCCGGGGCCTGCCCGCGATCTTATCTGTGGAGAGACGGCTACTTCTTGAACGCGACGCCCGCGTACGCGGACACGTCCTGCCAGCCCTCGGGGAGGTCGGCGGTGGAGACGTGCCCTGCGGTGGGGCGCCAGAGCGGGAGTTGGACGAGGCCGGGGCCGGCGAACTCGAAGTCGCCGAAGAAGGGCTCGACGCTCGCGCGCGGGCGCAGCACCAGCGGGGCGCTCGCGCCCTTGTAGATGCGGGCGCCCTCCTCCGCGCTCTGCCGGGAGGCGAAGTCGGGGCTGCCGTGGGAGAGGATCAGCGCGCTGCCGGGGGCGAGCGCGTCGCGCAGGGTGGCGACGATCTTCTGCGCGCCCTCCTCGTCGCGGATGAAGTGCAGGACGGCGACCAGCATCAGCGCGACCGGCTCGGCCAGGTCGACGGCGGCGCGCAGGGCCGGGTGGCCGAGGATCGCTTCGGGGTCGCGCAGGTCGGCCTCGATGACCGAGGTGTGCCCGGCGGGGTGGCCGGCCAGCAGCGCGCGGGCGTGGGTGGCGACGATCGGGTCGTTGTCGACGTACACGACGTGGGCGTCCGGGGCGACCTTCCGGGCGACCTCGCTGGTCGAGCCCGCGGCGGGGATGCCGGTGCCGATGTCGACGAACTGCCGGATGCCCCGGCCGGCCACGAAGCCGACCGCGCGGCCGAGGAACTCCCGGTTGGTGCGGGCCAGCAGCGGCAGCGCCGGGTAGGCGGCGATGGCGGCCTCGGCCGCCTTGCGGTCGGCCTCGAAGTTGTCCTTGCCGCCCAGGTAGTAGTCGTACATCCGGGCGGTGTGCGGTATCCCGGTGTCGAGTTCGGTCGGCGGCTGCCAGTCGTCCGCCCCGACCCAGTCCCAGTCCGAGCCGCCGTCCGCCGCCGTGTCCACGGTGTCCGCGTGGGTGTCCGCGTGGGTGTCTTCGTGCGTGTCCTCGTGCATGTCGTTTCGCCCCCCATGGCTCACTGCCTGCCCGCCGCAGGAACGCCCGCCGCGGTGGTGCCCCGCCCCCGTAGCACGCGGTGCGACCGGATCGTATCCGACGACACGCCGTGGAAACACGGTGAGTTCAGGTTTACGCAGCCCCCGCACCGAGGTGTGTGTGCACGTCAAAGAGGGTGTCGGCACGAGTGGACCCGGATCGCCGCCACGGCGCGTCGTCTCTATGCTGGCTGCCGATGACTGCCGATCGCCGCACCGTACTGCGCACCGCCGCCAAACTCGCCGCCCTCTCCGCCGCCGGCGGGGTCCTCACCGCGTGCGGGAGCGGCCCGCCCCGCCGCACCGACCCGGGCTCGCTCGCCGTGCACCCCGGCAACGTCGACCCGCAGCACGCCGATCCGCAGCACACCACGGACCCCGCCTGGAACGGCGGCGAGGGCCCGGCCTCCCCCGAGCCGACCGCGCCGCAGCCCACCGCGACCGCGAGCCCCGACGCCGCCACCACCGCACCGCCCGCCCCGCCCGTGCTGCCGCCGCTCGCCCCGGGCACCCCGGTGGAGGTCACGTACGGCCCGCGCACCGGCAAGAACGTGGCGCTGACCTTCCACGGCAGCGGCGACCCGAAGCTCGCCACCGCCCTGCTGGAGATCGCCGAGCAGCGCGGCGCCAAGGTGACCGTCATGGCCGTCGGCAGCTGGCTCGACCAGCAGCCGCAGATGACCCGGCGGATCCTCGACGCCGGCCACGAGCTGGGCAACCACACCCAGAACCACCTCAACATCTCGGCGATGAGCCCGGACCAGGCCCGCGCCGAGATCGCCCAGTGCGCGGAGCGGCTGCAGCGCCTCACCGGCTCGATCGGCCGCTGGTTCCGCCCGTCCGCCGCGCAGTACGCGACCCCGATGGTGCGCGAGCAGGCGAAGGCCGTCGGCTACGAGCACGTGCTCTCCTTCGACGTGGACCCGCGCGACTACTCCGACCCGAGCGCCGCCGAACTGCAGCGGCGGGTCCTCAACTCGGTGCGCGGCGGTTCGGTGGTCGCGCTGCACATGGGCCACCAGTGCACGGTGGACGCGCTGCCGGCCATCCTCGACGGCCTCGCCAAGTCCGGCCTCACGCCGGTGACCGCCAGTCAGCTCTGCGCCTGACCGGGCCGCCCCGGCGTTCCACCGCCGTGCCATGCTTCGCGCATGCGCTACATCATCATCGGGGCGGGAGCGGTCGGCGGCACGATAGGTGCCCGGCTGCACGAGAGCGGACGTGACGTCGTCCTGGTCGCGCGCGGCGCGCACCTCGCGGCACTGCGCGAGCACGGGCTGACGTTCGGCGCGCCGGACGGCACACGGACGCTGCCGGTCCCGGCCGTGTCCGGGCCGGAGGAGCTGGAGCTGCGCCCGGACGACGTCCTGGTGCTCGCCGTCAAGACGCAGGACACCGCCGCCGCGCTGGCCGCCTGGGCGCCGCGCCCGGTCGCGGGCGGCGGCACGGCGGGCGAACGGCTGCCGCTGGTG
>NZ_JBFBDY010000095.1:0-18769 GCF_040683475.1 Kitasatospora sp. NPDC093558
GTCCATGCAGCCGTCGGGCAGGACCGGCGCGGCCGAGGGTACGGGCAGTACGGCCGCGGGGGGGGGGGGGCCCCGCCCCCCCCCCCGGGGGGCGCCCCCCCCCCCGCCGTGGTGCTGCGTCAGCGGCCCTGCTGGGCGGGCACGCCGATGGTGTCGTCGTTCGGCAGCGAGGCGGCGGCCACGGCCGCGCCGGTCAGCGTCGCCAGCATCTCGCGGACGTTGGTCAGCTGGGCGTTGATGCTGTCGCGGCGGTTGGTGAGCGCCGCCAGCTCGCGCTCGGATTCGCTGCGGATGCGGTCGGCCTTGGCGTTGGCGTCGGCCACGATGTCCTCGGACTGGCGCTGGGCCGTCTCGACGGTCTGGCGGGCGCGGCGCTCGGCGTCGGTGCGCAGCTTCTCGGCCTCCAGGCGCAGCTGCTCGGCCCGGTGCTCGATCTCGGCGAGGCGCTTCTCGGCCTTGGCCTGACGGGCGGCCAGGTCGCGCTCGGACTGCTCGCGGCGCTTGGCGAGGTTGGTCTCGAACTCCAGCGCGGCCTGGGCGGCCTTGGTGCGGGTCTCCTCGAAGAGGGCGTCCGCCTCCTCGCGCTTGTTCTGCGCGTCCTTGTTGGCCTCGGCGCGCAGCTGGGCGGCGTCGCTCTTGGCCTTGTCGACGATCCGCATGCCTTCGTCCTCCGCCTTGGCCTTGCGGTCCTTGGCGTAGTTCTCGGCCTCGGTGCGGACCTGCTGGGCGGCGGCCTCGGCGAGCTCGCGGTGCTGCTCGGCGGCGCGGTGCGCCTCGTCGCGCAGGTCCTTGGCCTCCTCCTCGGCGAGGCGCAGGATCTTCTCGACCCGGGCGCCGAGACCGGCGTACGACGGCTCCTGCTCGGCGACGGCCGCCTGGGCGGTCTGCGTCTCCAGGTGGAGCTCCTCGATGCGCTTCTCCAGCGCACTGATCCGGGTCAAGGCACTGTCACGGTCGGCCACCAGCTTGGTGATCCGCTCGTCGACCTGGGCACGCTCGTACCCACGGCGCACCAGGTCGAAGCCGTGAGGGGAGTGACTGTCGCTCATGGGGTTCTGGGCTTCCTGTCGTCAAACCGCTGAGGTGGTTGAGGGAATCCTGACACGGTACCGGAGTGTCGACGGCGAAATGCCGTTGTCTCGCGGACAATGTCCGCTCAATCGGGTGGTGCGCTCTTGGAGCGATTGCCACCCGACCGGGGGGAGCCAACTCCGGCACCGGCCTTGGCACCCCCGTCCTTCTTGGTACTTCCCCCGTTGGTACTTCCCCCGTTGGTCTGTGCGACCGGTGCCGGTGCCTCGAAGGCCTCCAGGGCGGACAGGACGTCCTGGACCCTGGAGATCTCGGTGTTGATGTCCTTGCGACGGCGCACCAGTTCGTCGAGCTCGCGCCGGCCCTCGGTGGTGACGCGCTCCGCCTCGGCGCGCGCCTCCTCCAGCAGGCGCTCGGCCTCGGCCTTGGCGAGCTCGACCTGCTCGTCCGCGGCGCGGTCGGCGGCCTGCAGCCGCTTCTCCGCCTCGGCGGACGCCTTCTCCAGCCGCTCCTCGGCCTCCTCCTGGGAGGACCGAAGCTTGGCCTCGGCCTTCTCGATCAGAGCCTCGGCCCGGTCGGTGGAGGTGGAGAGCTTGGTCTCCGCCTCCTTGAGCAGGCCTTCGGCCTTGCGGACCGCCGACAGCCGGACCTTGCTCGCCTCGGCGGACGCCTCCGAGGTGAGCTCGCCGGCCCGCTCCTCCGCGGCGGCGACCAGGGCCGCCGCGCGGTCCTCGGCCTCGGCGACGGTGGCGACCGCCTGCTCCTCGGCCTCGGTGAGCTGCTCCTGGGCGGCCGTCACCAGCGCGTCGACGCGCTCGCCGGCCGACTTCATGGCCGCCGCGTTCTCCTTGCGGGCGCGCTCGTGCAGCGCCTCGACCTCGGCGTCGGTGCGCTCGCGCAGCTCCTCGGCGCGCTCGCGGATCGCGGTGGCGTCCCGGCGGGCCTCGGCGAGCAGCACGTCGGCGTCGGCGCGGCCCTTCTCCACCTCGCCCTGGCCGGCCGCCTCGCCGGCGGCGACCAGCCGGTCGGCCTCCTTGCGGGCGGCGGCGACCATCGCGTCGGCCTGTTCCTCGGCGGCGGCGGTGGTGGCCAGTGCGGTGGTCTGGGCGTCCTCGCCGAGCGACTCGGCGTCCGCGAAGGCCCGTTCCAGGACGGACTTGGCCTGATCGCGAGTGGCCTTGTCGAACTGCTCGGCGGCCTCGCGGGTGTCCGCGTCGTAGGCGTCGGCGCGGGCGTGGGTCGCGGCGTCGTACTCGTCGGCCAGGGTGCGGGTGGCGTGCGCGTACTCCTCGGCCTCGGAGCGCAGCACGGCGGCCAGCTCCTCGGCGTCGGCGACCAGGCCGGCCGCGTGCTCCTCGGCGGCGGCGACGGTCCTGGCGGCCTGCTCGTCGGCGTCGGCGCGCAGCTGTTCGGCGCTCTCCTGGGCGGTGCGCAGCTCGTGGTCGGCCTCGGCGCGCAGCTGCTCGTCGTAGGCCTGGGCCTCGGCGTGGCGGCGGGCGATCTCGGCCTCGGCGGCCTCGCGCTCGGCGGTGAGCTCCAGCTCGGTCTGCTCGCGCAGGGCGGCCGTCTCGGCGGCGGTGCGGGCGCGCAGGTCGGTGGTCTCGCGGTCGGCGAGCTCGCGCTGTTCGGCGGTCTCCCGTTCGGCGTCGGCGCGCAGTTCGGCAGTTTCGCGGTCGGCGAGTTCACGCTGTTCGGTGGTCTCGCGCTCGGCGTCGGCGCGCAGGTCGGCGGCGGCCTGCGCGGCCTGCTCGCGGAGCTCGGCTGCCTCGCGCTCGGCGGTGGCCGTCAGCTCGGCGATCTGCTGGGAGGCGGCCTCGTGCAGGCCGGCCACGGACTGGCGGACCTCGGCGGCCTCGTCCTCGGCGGCCTCGATCAGCGCGGCGCACTCGGTCCTGGCCCCGGCGATCAGCTCGTCGCCGTCGACGCGGGCCTGTTCCAGCACGGCACCGGCCTCGGCGCGGATGGAGTCGGCGGTGGCGCGGGCCTCGGACAGCTCGCGGCCGGCCTCGGCGCGGACCGTCTCGGCCTGCTCGGCGGCCAGTGCGAGGTCGGCGGCGGCCTTCTCGCGCAGCTCCTTGGCGGCCTGGGCGGCCTCGGCCTTGCGCTGCTCGGCGGAGACGCGGGCGGCCTCCAGCAACTCCTCGGCCTCGGCGCGCTGGGCGGCGGTTTCGGCGTCGGTGCGCTCGGTGAGTTCGGTGGCGGCTTGCTCGGCGTCGGTGCGGACGCGGTCGGCGTAGGCCTCGGCGGCCTCGCGGACGGCGGCCGTCTCGGCGGCCGTGCGCTTCGTCAGCTCCTCGGCGCCCTGCTCGGCCTGCTCGCGCGCGGCCCGGGCGGCGGCCAGCTGCTCCGCGGTCTCCTCGCGCTCGCGCTGCAGCCCGGCGGCGGCCTCCTCGTGCTCGCGCCGGCTCTCCTCGCGCAGCGCGTTGGCGACCGTCTCGGCCTCGCCCCTGGTGCGGGCGGCCTCGGTGTCGGCCTCGGTGCGCACCCGCTCGGCGTCGGCCACCGCGGCGTCCCTGACGGCCTTCGCCTCGGCCTCGCCGTCCGCCCGCATGGCGTCCGCGGCGGTTCCCGCCTCGGCCCGCACCCGCTGGTCGAACTCGGCTGCCTCGCGCCGGAGTTCGGCGGTCTCGCGCTCGGCGGCGGTGCGGTTCTCGGCGGCCGCGGCCCGGGCGGCGGCGAGCGCGTCCTGGCCCTGCTGCTCGGCGGCGGCGGTGATCTTCCCGGCCTCGGTGCGGGCCCGGGAGAGGGTCTGCTCGGCCCGGCCCTGGGTCTCGGCCGCCTGCTCCTGGGCCTGCTCGCGCAGCCGCTCGATCTCCCCGGCGGCGCCGGCGCGCAGCTCGTCCGCGTCGGCCTTGGCCTTGGTGAGCAGCTCCTCGGCGTTCTTCGCCGACTCCTCGATCTGCAGCACGGCCTGGCGGCGGGCCTCGCCGCGGATCCGGTCGGCCTCGGCGGCGGCCTGGGCGCGCAGCTCCTCGGCCTCGGCGCGCAGCCGGGCGGCCTCGTCCTGCATCTGCTCGATCCGCTCGCGGATCGCGGCGGCGTCGTCCAGGGCGGCGTTCTGGGCCTGCTCGACGGCGGCCTGGGCCTGCTCGCGCAGGCGCTGGGCCTCGGCGGTGGCCTCGGCGCGGACCCGTTCGGCCTCGGCGGCGGCCTCGCCGCGGGCGGCCTGGGCGTCCTGGTTGGCCCGGTCGAGGACCTCCTCGGCGGTCTTGGCGGCCTTGGCGAGGTGGACGGTGGCGTCCTTGGCGCCCGCCGCGCGGCCCTCCTCCTCGGCCTCGCTGCGCAGGCGCAGCGCCTCGGCCTCGGCTTGCGCCCGCAGGTCGGCGAGGTCGCGCTCGGTGCGGGCGCGCAGGTCGGCGATCGCCGCCTCGGCCTCGGCCTTCAGCTCGGCGGCGACCGACTCGGCGGTGGCCCGCAGCCGCTCGCCCTCCTCGGCCGCGGCGGCCTTGGCGGCGTCCGCCTCGGCCTGCTTGGTGGCGGCCGTGGCCCGGACCGCCTCCGCCTCGGCGCGGATCGCCTCGGACTCCTTGGTGGCCTTGGCGACCAGGCGGGCGATCTCGGCCCGGGCGGTCTGCGAGCGCTGCTCGTTGGCGGCGTCGCCGTCCGCGACCCGGCGCTCGACGGCGGCCTCGGCGTCGGCCTGGAGCTGCTCGGCGGCCCGCTCGGCCTGGTCGCGCAGTTCGGCGGCCTCGCGGCGGGTGCGCTCGGCCTCGGCGTTCGCTTCGGCACGCAGCCGCTCTATCTCGGCCTGGGCGTGGGCCAGCTGCTGCTCGGCGCGGGCCTGCTCGGCGGCGGCGTGCTCCTTGAGCCGGCCGATCTCGGTCTGCGCGGCGACGAGCTGCTGTTCGGCGGCCGCGTGCGCGGCGGCGAGCTGCTGCTGGGCCTCGCCGCGGGCGGCGTCGACGTCGGCGGCGGCCTGGGCACCGGCCTGCTGGGCCTGCTCGGAGGCGGCGCGCAGGAGGCGCTCGGCGTCGGTCTGGGCCCGGTGCAGGGCGGCCTCGGCGGCGGCCTGGGCCTCGCCGCGGGCGGCGTCCACGTCGGCGGCGGTCTGGGCGCGGGCCTGGTCGGCCAGGGCGACGGCCTCGGCGCGGGCGGCGGCCATCATCCGCTCGGCCTCGGCGCGGGCCTCCTGGAGCAGGCGGTGGGCCTCCTGCTCGCTGCCGGTCCTGGTCTGCTCGGCCCAGCCGTTCAGGTGCTGCTCGGCGTTGCGGCGCAGCTCGGTGAGCTCGTCCTCCAGCTGGCGGCGGCGGGCGGTGAGCTCGGCCTCCAGGCGGGCGGTGCGCTCGGCGGCCTCGGCCATGATCCGCTGGGTCGCGGCCTGGGAGTCCCGCAGCTGGCGCTCGGCGTCCGCGCGCATCTGCTGGGCCTGCATCTCGGCGGTGCGGAGCATCTGCTCGGCCTGGCCGGAGACGGCGTCGAAGGCGCGCGGCTGGGCGAGCATGCGACGGGATTCGTGCAGCTTGGCCCGGAGCACCTCCACCTGGTAGGCGAGGTCCTCGGCGTGCTCGACTGCCTTGTCCCGCTCCTTTCGAGTCCGACCCATCTCGGCCTCGAACTGGGAGAGGTGATCGTCAGCCTCGTAGCGGTCGTTGCCCCGCACTCCGCGGTCCCATCCATCTCCTGGTCGCGTCCTCGACCCGGCCGGTGCGCGGCCCCCGTGGTTCCGGGTGCCGCTCCGACTGGTCCTTGCATCCGCGGCCGGTGGGCCCCCACGTCAAGCCGGGGCCGCCCGCAGCGGAGGTCGGAGCCCTCGGTGCGGGAGCGCGGTCGTGCCGCGTTCCCCCGTCCGGGTGGACTCCTGGGCGAACTCTTGCCTTGTGGAGAATGGTGACAGATCCGACTTGCGACTGTTCAGCCGTGCCCGCGTAGTGGACTCCCCTGCGACGGGCCGCCGCCGGAGGGCGGACGGGCCTGTCATCGGCCGTGCCCGTCCCCTCCGTCCCCCGGAGTCTTCGCGCACCTGGGCATTGTAGTGGGAGCGCACTGCGGGGGAATGGCCGCGTGGGGGTTTTCCGGGCAGCCGGTCAGGTTACCGGCCAGTTCCCGGGTCCGAGCGGAGCGAGGGCCCCATCGAAAGGTGTGTGCTGCGCCCGGTGCCTGCCGAGCGCAGCGAGGGAGGTGCAGGGCGCCGCCCGGGGCGGGGGCGGCACCCTGGGGGGTTTCAGTGCTCGTCGTGGGCGGCCGGTTCGGCCGAGGTGACCAGCTCGGTCAGGACGCCGCCGCAGTCCTTGGGGTGCAGGAAGGTGATCCGCGATCCCATCGAGCCGATCCGCGGCTGGTCGTACAGGACCCGTACGCCCTTGCCCCGGATCGCCTCCGCGTCGCCGTCCACGTCGGCGGTGCCGAAGGCGATGTGGTGGACGCCCTCGCCGTTCTTCTCCAGCCACTTGGCGACGGTCGAGTCGGGCCGGGTGGGCTCCAGCAGCTGGAGGTAGGAGGCGCCGCCGTCACCGGTGTCGTTGATCTTGAGCATCGCCTCGCGGACGCCCTGCTCCTCGTTGACCTCGCTGTGGAACACCTTGAAACCGTACGTGGCGCGGTAGAACTCGACCGTCTTGTCGAGGTCGCGGCAGGCGATGCCGATGTGGTCGATACGGGTCAGCACGGCGACCTCCGGGGAGCGGGTTGGGGACGTCCGGGGAGCGGTTCGGGGACGTCCTGGAATGACGTGGCCACCAGTGCAGCGCATCGCGCTTGACCGGCGCCAGCGCCGGACGTGCGAGCCTGCTCACACGCCGTGGTTCACCCGGACCGCGTTGACACGGTGTTGACTGGATGGTGCCAGTGCGCTCGATCACACCGTAGCTCCGGTGACGGGCGGGTAACAGGTCAGTACATTGAGCGGCATCCTCACCTGGCCACGACGTGCGAAGGGGCCCGTCCCATGACCAACACCACCTCTGTGATCGTTGCCGGTGCGCGGACCCCCATGGGCCGCCTGCTCGGCTCGCTCAAGGGTTTCTCCGGCGCCGACCTCGGCGGCTTCGCGATCAAGGGCGCGCTGGAGCGGGCCGGCATCACGGGTGAGCAGGTCCAGTACGTGATCATGGGCCAGGTGCTCCAGGCGGGCGCCGGCCAGATCCCGGCCCGTCAGGCCGCCGTCAAGGGCGGCATCCCGATGAACGTCCCGGCGCTGACCGTCAACAAGGTCTGCCTCTCCGGCCTCGACGCGATCGCCCTCGCCGACCAGCTGATCCGCGCCGGCGAGTTCGACATCATCGTGGCCGGCGGCCAGGAGTCGATGACCAACGCCCCGCACCTGCTGCCGAAGTCCCGCGAGGGCCACAAGTACGGCGCGATCGAGATGATCGACGCCATGGCGTACGACGGCCTCACGGACGCCTACGAGAACATCCCGATGGGCGAGTCCACCGAGAAGCACAACACCCGCCTGGGCATCGCCCGCGAGGTCCAGGACGAGATCGCCGCCGCCTCGCACCAGCGCGCCGCCAAGGCGCAGGCCGACGGCGTCTTCGAGGCCGAGATCGTCCCGGTCGCCATCCCGCAGCGCAAGGGCGAGCCGGTCCTGTTCAGCCTGGACGAGGGCATCCGCGCCGACACCACCGTCGAGGGCCTGGCCAAGCTGCGCCCGGCCTTCGCCAAGGACGGCACGATCACCGCCGGCACCTCCTCGCAGATCTCCGACGGCGCCGCCGCCGTCGTCGTGATGAGCAAGGCCAAGGCCGAGGAGCTGGGCCTGACCTGGATCGCCGAGATCGGCGCCCACGGCAACGTGGCCGGCCCGGACAACTCGCTGCAGTCGCAGCCGTCCAACGCGATCAAGCACGCGCTGGCCAAGGACGGCCTGACCGTCGCCGACCTCGACCTGATCGAGATCAACGAGGCCTTCGCGGCCGTCGCCCACCAGTCGATGAAGGACCTGGGCGTCTCCACCGACATCGTCAACGTCAACGGCGGCGCGATCGCCCTCGGCCACCCGATCGGCATGTCCGGCGCCCGCCTGGTGCTGTCCCTGGCGCTGGAGCTCCAGCGCCGCGGCGGCGGCGTCGGCGCGGCGGCGCTGTGCGGCGGCGGCGGCCAGGGCGACGCCCTGATCGTTCGCGTCCCCAAGGATCACAGCCCGAAGGCCTGATCAACCTCGACCGAACCGGGGCTGCGGACCGCCACGAGCGGTCCGTGGCCCCGTCGGCATCCGCGCAAGGAGCACCCGATGATCGATGTCGCCACGCTGGTCGAACAGGCCCGGCAAGGCCGACCGCGCGCCGTCGCCCGGCTCATCACGCTGGTCGAGAACGCCGCCCCGGAGCTGCGCGAGGTCATGGCCGCGCTCGCCCCGCACACCGGACGCGCCTACACCGTGGGCCTCACCGGTTCCCCCGGCGTGGGCAAGTCCACCTCCACCTCGGCGCTGGTCTCCGCCTACCGGCGGCTCGGCAAGCGGGTCGGGGTGCTGGCCGTCGACCCGTCCTCGCCGTTCTCCGGCGGCGCGCTGCTCGGTGACCGGGTCCGGATGCAGGAGCACGCCACCGACCCCGAGGTCTTCATCCGCTCGATGGCCACCCGCGGGCACCTCGGCGGCCTGTCCTGGGCCGCGCCGCAGGCCCTGCGGGTGCTGGACGCGGCCGGCTGCGACGTGATCCTGGTGGAGACCGTCGGCGTCGGCCAGTCCGAGGTGGAGATCGCCGCCCAGGCCGACACCACCGTCGTGCTGCTCGCCCCCGGGATGGGCGACGGGATCCAGGCCGCCAAGGCCGGGATCCTGGAGATCGGCGACCTCTTCGTGGTCAACAAGGCCGACCGGGACGGCGCCGACGCCACCGCCCGGGAGCTCAACCACATGCTCGGCCTCGGCGAGGCCCGCGAGGCCGGCGACTGGCGCCCGCCGATCGTCAAGACCGTCGCGGCGCGCGGCGAGGGCGTGGACGAGGTCGTCGAGGCGCTGGAGAAGCACCGCGCCTGGCTGGAGGAGCACGACGAGCTGACGGTGCGCCGCCGCCGCCGGGCCGCCGACGAGATCGAGGCGATCGCCCTGTCCGAACTGCGCGCCCGCATCGGCGACCTCCGCGGCGACCGCCACCTGGCCGGCCTCGCCGAACGCGTCGTCACGGGCGAGCTGGACCCGTACGGCGCCGCCGACGAACTGGTCGCGGGCCTGACCGAGAGCTGAGCCCCCCGGGCTGCCCTGTCCGGCCTCCCTGCGCAGGAAGTCGGCCGGGCCGACTTCCTATGCAGGGAGCTCTTCGGGGTCTACGAGCGGCCGCGGAGGCTGCGGAGGTGGTCGGCGATGGGGGCCAGGGCGGCGTACATCGCGTCCAGCTGGTCCGGGGTGAAGCGGTCGATGAAGTGGGCGCGGACGCTGCGTACGTGGTCGGGGGCGACGCGCTGCATCGTCTCCCAGCCCTGCTCGGTGAGGTGGGCGTAGAGGCCGCGGCGGTCGCCCGGGCACTCCTGGCGGAGTACGAGGCCGGCCGTCTCCATGCGTGTGATCTGGTGCGAGAGCCGGCTCTTGGACTGCAGGGTGGCGGTCGCGAGGTCGGTCATCCGCATCCGGCGGTCGGGCGCCTCGGAGAGGACGACCAGGATCTCGTAGTCGTTGATCGCCAGGTTGTGGGGCTGGAGTTCGCGGCCGAGCTGGTAGTCCAGCAGCTTGGCGACCTCCAGATGGGCGCGCCACATCCGCTGCTCCCGGGCGGTCAGCCAGGGCGTCTCGTCCTCGGGCTGCGACGCGGGGGCGTCCGCGGTGTCGGTGGGGTGCGTATCCATGGCGCCAGCATACCCCGATTTAGTTAAATCTTGTACGAGTTTACGGGGCGAAACGTCGTCCGGGTCAGCGTACCGAGCCCTCGGCGCCCACGACACCGACCGGCCGCTCGGCCATCACGCGCTCGGTGGACTGGATCAGCACCTGACCGGCGCCGACGAACTCGAACTGGTGCTCCTCGCCGGACACCCCGCCCAGGCCGGTCAGCCGCCGCAGGCCGCCGACGACGCCGTGCAGGTAGTCGTGGTCGTAGTGGTGGCAGGGCGCCGGGCAGTCGGCCCAGCCGACCAGCGCCTGCGGGTCGACCCGGATCGGCGGCTCGACGAAGTGCACCGGGCCGTTGGACGCGGCGACGAACCGGCCGGTGCCGAGCAGGGTCAGGAAGCCCGGGACGATCGACTGCTTGAGCCGCAGCGCCGGGTCGAAGGCGAGCAGGTTGCCCGAACGGACGGTCAGGTTGCCGTCGTCCAGGTCGTAGGAGTTGAGGTCGTAGGCGCGGTCCGCCAGCAGCAGCTTGCCGCGGCCCCGGGCGACGACCCAATCGGACGCGTGCAGCGGCGAGTTGAAGTGCAGGCTGAGGGCCCGGTCGAGCGCGCCGGCGCCGATGCCCTGGAAGGAGATGTCGCCGTAGTAGGCGATCATCTTGCCCTTCTGCAGGAAGTACGTGCCGTTGAGGTCGACCGAGAACGCGTACGGGTTGACGTTGTCGTCGACGGGCAGGGTGTACACGTCGTAGACCACGGGGCCGCCGCCGTCGCGCGGCTCCGGGAGGGGCACCGAGAGGTCGAACCGGGTCGGCAGCGGGACCGCGAAGCCCGGCTGGGTCGGCTGGTCGTACGGCGACTGCCCGTAGGGAGAGTGGGTCATCAGAGCTTCTCCTCGCTCGCCTGGACGTACACCGCGCCGTGCCCGTCCAGCTCCAGCTGGAACGCCTCGCCGGAGCCGCGGCCGATGAACTCGCGCCAACCCAGCGCGGTGGACAGCCGGTTGCGCACCTCGCCACGGTGCGCGACGTAGGCCTGCGGGTCGACGTGCACCGGCTGCCCGGGGACGATCGGCAGCTCGAAGACGCCGCCGTGCGCCATCACCGCGACCGCGCCGTGCCCGTCCAGCCGGGTGGTGAACAGCCCCTGGCCGGTGGCCTGGCCGCGGACCACGCCCATCACCCCGCCCTGCGCGCCGAGGAACGTGGTGGACTGGCGCAGCGAGCCCTCGAAGGCCAGCAGCCGGTCCGCCTCGACGTACAGGGTGTCCCCGGTCAGGTCGATCACGTGCACGTGGTGGCCGCCGTGGCCGAACATGACGCTGCCCTGGCCCTCGACGGTCATCAGCGGGGTGTCCTCGTTCGCCACGCGGCGCCCGATCATCGACAGCACTCCGCCCTGCCCGCCGGTGACGTTCGGCGTGAAGCGGACGTCCCCGGTGTACGCGATCATCGCGCCGCGCTGGCTGAACAGCCGCTGTCCGGGCAGGATCCGGGCTTCGACGAGTTTGCCGTTGAGCTGCCGAAAGGCCATCAGACGTCGCCTCCGGGGGTGTGCTTCTCGGAGGGCTGCACGTACACCAGGCCCTCGCCGGTGAACTCCACCTGGACGGCCTCGCCGCCGCCCTCGCCGATCGCGGTCGTCCAGCCGGCCCCGGACTTGAGGCTGCGGTGCAGGCTGCCGGTGTGCGCGACGTACGCGCCGGGGTCCACCCGCAGGGGCATGTCCTTGCCGACCCGCAGGACGACGGCCGGGCCGTTGGAGGTGACGGCGGCCCAGCCGTGGCCCTCCACCTTGGTGGTGAACAGGCCGTTGCCGGAGGAGACGCCGTTCAGCCCCGTGAAGGTGGTGCCGGTGCGCAGGGCGGCCTCGGTGCAGAGCAGGTTGCCGGACTCGACGAACAGCGCCTCGCCGGTCAGCCGGACCAGGTTGATCTCGGTGGCCCGGTCGGCGAAGTAGCAGGTGCCCCGCCCCTTGACCTCCATCACGTCCATCTGCTCGCCGGTCAGCCGTCTGGCGACCACGCCGCGCAGGCCGTCGCCGCCGCCGGTGAGCTTCTTGAAGGCCATCTGCCCGGTGTAGGCGACCATCGACCCGTTCCTGGCCTTGACGGCGTCGCCCGCCAGCTCGACGGCGAGCACCCGGGACCCCTGGAGTCTGAACTGTGCCACGGCCGCAATGTAACCAGTGCGGCCGTGGCGGGGGGAGAGCGCCTTACGTCCGGGCGTGCGAGCCCCGGGACGGCGGCACGGTGCCGGCCGCCTGCTCGACCTCCAGCAGCGAGGCCGAGTGGCGCTCCGCCTCGAAGGCGACCACGCCGCCGCGCAGGCCGAACAGCCGCTTGGAGAGCATGATCCAGACCACCGCGGCGATGTTGAGGAGCAGCGTGCAGATCTTCAGCACGCTCACCTTCTCGTGCAGTTCGTAGCCCTCCAGCGGGAGGAAGGCGGCGGTCGCGATGACGGTCAGGTACTCGGCCCAGCGCTTGCCCAGCCAGAGGCCGAACGCTTCGACGATCTCGATCAGCGCGTAGGCGACGAGCGCGCCCGCGACGATCAGCAGGGTGCTCTTCTTGTAGTCGAAGGTCTTGCGGATCGTGTCGACGATCGGGGAGTGCTCGATGTCCCAGTTGAAGTGGTCGGTGACCGGCTTGAAGACCGTCAGGTCCTGGTCGAAGACCTTGTGCACGGCGTCCTGGCTGTTGGAGAACTTCCAGACGCCGAAGGCGACGATGAGGATCAGGACACCGCGCAGGATCCGTTCGACGGCCAGGAAGCGCAGGATGAACAGGTCGCGCAGGGCCTTGCCGCGCGGCACGAGCGGGGCGTTCGCGGCCGGGCCGGAGCCGTGCGGGGCGCCGAGGGCGAAGTCCCCGCAGCGCAGGCAGCGCCAGGCGTCGCCGAGGGCGGTCGAGGCGTGCAGCCCGGCGGCGAGCTCGGGCTCGGCCGGTGCGTACGTCACGTGGCCGCGCTTGGCGCAGGTCCTTCGGTCCCAGTCCCGCTTGAACATCGGTGGCTACCCCCGTCGTGCGATGCGTACGGCGCCCGGTTCGCCGGGCGCGCGGGCAGCAGGATAGGGGCAGCGGGCGGCATCGCGCCGCGTGCGGGGCCGTTCTGGGGCGCGGTTGTGACATCGCGCACCCCGGGCGTGCTGCCGGGCACCCCGGCGGCGGGTTCGGACGTGTGCTCGGTGATAATGGCCGGAAGGCTTGTGAGTCGGTTCACAAGCTTCCGCAGCCCCCGGATCCCCGACCCCCGCATTGAGGTACCCATCGTGAACAGCAGCGCCGTCCACCGCCTGCGCCTGGTCTCCGCCCCCGAGGGGCTCTCCTGGATCCTGCTGATCATCTGCACGGTGCTGAAGTACTCCACCAGCTTCAACGCCGTTCCGGTGCTCGGCCCCATTCACGGGACCCTCTTCATCCTGTACGTGGTGTTCTGGATCCAGTCCTGGCAGACGCAGAAGTGGGACCGCAAGCGCGGGATCCTGCTGTTCGTCCTCTCGGTGGTGCCCTTCGGCGGGATCTACACCGAGCAGACCCTGGCCAAGGAGGAGCGCGGCGAGCTGGAGCCTGCCGTCGCCTGACGCTCCCGTGCGCGCAGCCGGTCGACAGGCTGTCGCGGCCTCCTCTCCCAAGGGCCGCGACAGCCTGTCGCCGTTTCCGGGGGTGGCTCCGTCAGAAGCATGACAATTCGTGGCGGGGAAGAACAGGGCGCCTCGGGGGATTGGCCAAGAAAAGGCCCTGCGGGCGTCCGGAGGGCCGGACTCCCGCAGGGCCGAGGGCCGTGCGTCAGTTGACGTTGACGCCGCTCCACGCGGCCGCGACCGCCTTGTACTCGGCGCTGGTCGCGCCGTACAGGTCCGCCGCCGCCTTGAGGGTGCCGGTGCGGGCGCCCGCGTAGTTGGTGGTGGACGTGAAGTAGACGGTCAGCGCGCGGTACCAGATCTTCGCGGCCTTGTCCCGGCCGATGCCGGTGAGCGTCGAGCCGTTGGACGTCGGGCTGTTGTAGCTGAAGCCGTTGAGGCTCTTCGCGCCGCTGCCCTCGGACAGCAGGTAGAAGAAGTGGTTCGCGACGCCGGACGAGTAGTGGACGTCCAGGTTGCCGACGCCCGAGTACCAGGAGTCGGCCGAGTTGCCGTCCTTGCTGGGCTTGTCCATGTAGCGCAGCGGGGTGCCGTCGCCGTTGATGTTGAGCTGGATGCCGATGAAGTAGTTCGGCGGCGTGGAGGGCAGGTTGGCGTAGAACTCGACCATCTTGCCGAAGATGTCGGAGGTGGCCTCGTTGAGGCCGCCGGACTCGCCGGAGTAGTTGAGGCCCGCGGTCGCCGAGGTGACGCCGTGGGTCATCTCGTGGCCGGCCACGTCGAGCGCGGTGAGCGGGTGGGTGTTGCCGGAGCCGTCGCCGTAGGTCATGCAGAAGCAGGTGTCGTTCCAGAACGCGTTGACGTAGTTCGAGCCGTAGTGGACCCGGCTGGTGGCGCCGACGCCGTTGTTCTTGATGCCGTTGCGGCCGAAGGTGTTCTTGTAGAAGTCCCAGGTGGTCGCGGCGCCGAACTGGGCGTCCACGGCGGCGGATTCGGAGTTCGACGGGCTGCCGTTGCCGAACACGTCCGTGCTGTTGGCGAAGAGGGTGCCGGAGCCGGAGGTCCGGCCCTTCAGGTTGCTGGTGGACTGGCCGCCGCGGGAGGCGTCCTTCAGCTGGTAGGACGAGCCGCTCTGCGTGGTGGTGAGCGGGACCTTGCCGACGAAGACGCCGGTGCCGCTGCCGGCGGCGGTCTGCACCTGCTCGTGGGAGGACAGCACCTCGCCGGAGGCCGCGTCGGTCACCAGCAGCTGGCTGCTGGGGGTGCCGTCGGCGCGGACGCCCTCGACGGTGGTGCGGTACGCGAGCCGCGGGTTGCCGTCGGAGGCCCACACCACCAGCTCGGCCGCGCCGGTCTGGTGGACGGCCGTCAGCGGGGACTCGTCCGCGTCGGCGGCGATGCCGACGGTCGCCTGCACGGCGCTGCCCGCCTGTGCGGCGGCCTGGTCGGCGGGGATCGCCGGGGTGAGGCTGGGCACCGCGATCGGGGCGGTTATCGCCTTGTCGACCGACTGGACGGCGCCGCCCGCGCTCTCGTGGACCACCAGGTCGCCGCCGAGCACCGGGAGGCCGGCGAAGGTGCGCTCGAAGCGCAGGTGGCGGGTGCCGTCGGCGTCCACCACCGCGTCCTTGGCGACGAGTTGCTCCTGGCCGCCGAGGGCGAGGGCCTGGCCGAGCGGCCCGGCCTGACCGCCGGCCAGCGCGAGCGCGGCGGCGTACTGCTGGGCGGCCTGCGCCTGGAGCGCGGGCGCGGGGGTCGCCACGGCGGCGGTGCCCACCTGGACGACGCCGGTCAGGAGGGCGGTGGCGGAGAGTACGGCGACGGCTGCGAGCTTTCGCTTCACGTGCGAGTCCTTCCGGGAAACCGCGGTGCGCGGTCGCGCGGCGTTCCGGGGGCCGGGATCGGCACCTGCGGGGCGGAACGCGCGCTGACGTGCTGGGCAACCCCGTGCGGCGTACGGCGGCGCACCGGTGGGTGGGGGTGGTGGCCGCCGAACGGGGTTGGGCGAAAGCATGACAATCGAGCAAACGAAATGACAGGTCTCGTTCATGAATTGGCCAAGTCCCGCCAGCGCGACGCATTGTGAACGGACCGACAAAACCGGCGAATTACCCCGTCTTTCAGCGGGTTACCGCTCGAACCGAGGCCTGATAGCGGGCCGGACCACTGAATCGGCGTCAATGGCCGTGCCATGACAGTGCGTTGGCGGGCCGACACACCGCCGCAATGTCCAGGTATGGACCTGCGCGCCCGATTGGCGGGATCCCGCCACGCGTCGCGCTTGTCCACCATCAGGACAGCTGGTAGCACACGACCGTTGCGCCGGTACGGTAAGAAGGTGGCCAAGCCCCTCGCACTCGACTTCGACCCGATCGCCCGCGCCGACGAGCTGTGGACCCGCCGCTGGGGCGGCGTCCCCTCGATGGCGGCGATCACCTCGATCATGCGCGCCCACCAGATCCTGCTCTCGCGGGTGGACGCGGTGCTCAAGCCGTACGGGCTGACCTTCGCCCGCTACGAGGCGCTGGTGCTGCTCACCTTCAGCCGGACCGGCGAGCTGTCCCTCTCCAAGATCGGCGAGCGGCTCATGGTCCACCCCACCAGCGTCACCAACACCGTCGACCGCCTGGAGCGGGCCGGCCTGGTCGCCCGCCGCCCCAACCCGCTGGACGGCCGCGGGGTGCTCGCGTCGATCACCCCGCGCGGCCGCGAGGTGGTCGAGGAGGCCACCCGGGAGCTCATGGCGATGGAGTTCGGGCTGGAGGAGTACGGCGCCGACCAGTGCCACCAGG
This sequence comes from Kitasatospora sp. NPDC093558, assembly GCF_040683475.1. Classification (NCBI taxonomy): domain Bacteria; kingdom Bacillati; phylum Actinomycetota; class Actinomycetes; order Kitasatosporales; family Streptomycetaceae; genus Kitasatospora; species Kitasatospora sp. NPDC093558. The sequence continues at coordinate 16,116 of NZ_JBFBDY010000095.1, forward strand.
TGTTCGAGCTGCTCCGGCCGCTGCGGATCGCCGCCGGGGACTTCACCGACGAGGCTCACGGGGTCGACGAGGGTCGCTGAGCCGACGGGGGGCCTGCGCGGGCGTGGGGCCTGCGCGGGCGCGGCCGTGAGGACGGCTACCCTCGTTCGGAGCGGTGCGCAGATCCGGACGTACCGGCCGATCCAGCCGAGCGAGGCGATGTAGAAGATGAAGGCGACCCCCCTGCTGGGCTGGTACCGGGCCCTGGCCGTCGCGACCGGTGTCGCGCTGCTGGTGTTCTGCGGCTTCATGGTCGCGAAGTACGGCTTCCAGACCGCCGAGGACGTGACGACGTACGTCGCGATGCTGCACGGCTACCTGTACATCGGGTACTTCGTGGTGACCTTCCTGCTGGGCCAGAAGCTCAAGTGGCCGCTCGGCCGGCTGGTGCTGACCCTGGCGGCCGGCTGCATCCCGTTCCTGTCCTTCGTCTTCGAGCGCCGGGTGGCCCGCGAGGCCGCCGCGAGCCTCCCGGCCGGGTCGGACGCCCGCCAGCCGGCCGGCGTCTGAGCGCGGACGGCGCGGACGGCGCGGACGGCGCGGACGCCGCGCACGGCGACCGCAGAGCCTTCGAGGGCCCTCCTCCCCATCGTGGGGAAGGGGGCCCTCCGCCGTTCCCGGGGAGTTTCCCGCGATGTCCACCGGGTCGCCCCGGTTCGTCCATCGACAAGTACTAGGACGTCCGAGTAAATTAGTAGGACGTCCTAATAGCTGTGCCGCCCGGTGCCGTGGCGGCTGTACGGAGCGGAGTGCGGGCCCATGGACGCCGAGGAGATCGAGCGCGGACGGCAGCGCTGGCAGCAGCGGTACGACGCCGCCCGCAAGCGCGACGCGGACTTCACCACCCTCTCCGGCGACGAGGTCGCGCCGGTCTACGGCCCGCCGGCCGGGCAGCCGGTCGAGGGCTTCGAGCGGATCGGCTGGCCGGGCGAGTACCCGTTCACCCGCGGGCTGCACGCCACCGGCTACCGGGGCCGCACCTGGACCATCCGGCAGTTCGCCGGGTTCGGCAACGCGCAGCAGACCAACGAGCGCTACCGGATGATCCTGGAGGCGGGCGGCGGCGGCCTCTCGGTCGCCTTCGACATGCCGACCCTCATGGGCTACGACTCCGACGACGCCAAGTCGCTCGGCGAGGTCGGCCACTGCGGCGTGGCCATCGACTCGGCCGCCGACATGGAGGTGCTGTTCAACGGCATCCCGCTCGGCGAGGTCACCACCTCGATGACGATCAGCGGCCCGGCCGTCCCGATCTTCTGCATGTACCTCGTCGCCGCCGAGCGCCAGGGCGTGGACCCGGCGGTGCTCAACGGCACCCTGCAGACGGACATCTTCAAGGAGTACATCGCCCAGAAGGAGTGGCTCTTCGCGCCCGAGCCGCACCTGCGCCTGATCGGCGACCTGATGGCGTACTGCGCGCAGGGCATCCCCGCGTACAAGCCGCTGTCCGTCTCCGGCTACCACATCCGCGAGGCCGGGGCGACGGCCGCTCAGGAGCTGGCGTACACGCTCGCGGACGGCTTCGCGTACGTCGAGCTGGGCCTGTCCCGCGGCCTGGACGTGGACGTCTTCGCGCCGGGCCTGTCGTTCTTCTTCGACGCGCACCTGGACTTCTTCGAGGAGATCGCCAAGTTCCGTGCCGCGCGCCGGATCTGGGCCCGCTGGATGCGCGACCGCTTCGGCGCGAAGACCGACAAGGCGCAGTGGCTGCGCTTCCACACCCAGACCGCCGGCGTCTCGCTCACCGCGCAGCAGCCGTACAACAACGTGGTCCGCACCGCCGTCGAGGCGCTGTCCGCGGTGCTCGGCGGCACCAACTCGCTGCACACCAACGCCCTGGACGAGACCCTGGCGCTGCCCTCCGAGCAGGCCGCCGAGATCGCCCTGCGCACGCAGCAGGTGCTGATGGAGGAGACCGGCGTCGCCAACGTGGCCGACCCGCTGGGCGGTTCGTGGTACGTCGAGGCGCTGACCGACCGGATCGAGCAGCAGGCCGAGGCGATCTTCCAGCGGATCCTGGACAAGGGCCGTGAGGACCACGAGATCGGCCCGATCACCTCCGGCATCCTGCGCGGCATCGAGGAGGGCTGGTTCACCGGCGAGATCGCCGAGGCCGCCTTCCAGTACCAGCAGGGCGTGGAGAAGGGCGAGAAGCGCGTGGTCGGCGTCAACTGCCACCCGCGCAGCGTCACCCCCGAGCTGGAGATCCTGCGGGTCAGCCACGAGGTCGAGCGCGAGCAGGTGCGCGTCCTGGCCGAGCGCAAGGCGGCCCGCGACGAGGCGGCCGTGCGGGCCGGGCTGGACGCCATGCTCGCGGCGGCGCGCTCGGGCGAGTCGATGATCCCGCCGATGCTGGACGCGGTGCGCGCCGAGGCGACGCTGGGCGAGATCTGCCACGCCCTGCGCCAGGAGTGGGGCACCTACCAGGAGAACGCGGCCTTCTGACCACCCGAGCCGGCGGACGGGCTTCCGCCGCTTCGCCCCGGATCGGCTCGACGCCAGCTACGAGCCGCTGGCCCCTGCCAGCCCTGGCCAGTGCCACCGCCACGCCGAGCTGAACAGGAGCCCCCTCAGCGTCACCATTCGTCTCCGCTTCGGCACGGCCGAAGCGGAGA
>NZ_JBFBDY010000096.1:0-18758 GCF_040683475.1 Kitasatospora sp. NPDC093558
GCTTCCGGGGCCGTGCCGGGCCCCTGGCGGACCAGGCCGGGGCCGTCGTGGCACGGCGGGATGCCGGGACGGGCCCGCACGCCCGTCGACCGGCGGTTCCTGGGGCCACCCGTTGAGGCGGGGTGACCCGTCGTTCACTCGGCGATCCGGTACTCCTCCAGGAGCCGGCGTCCGACGATCATCTTCTGGATCTCCGCAGTTCCTTCACCGATGAGCAGCATCGGGGCCTCGCGGTAGAGGCGCTCGATCTCGTACTCCTTGGAGAAGCCGTAGCCGCCGTGGATGCGGAAGGCGTCCTCCACGACCTCCTTGCAGTACTCGGAGGCGAGGTACTTGGCCATGCCGGCTTCGAGGTCGTTGCGCTCGCCGCTGTCCTTCTTGCGGGCGGCCATGACCATCATCTGGTGGGCGGCCTCGACCTTGGTGGCCATCTCGGCGAGCTTGAACTGGATCGCCTGGTGCTCGGCGATCTTCTTGCCGAAGGTGGTGCGCTGCTGGGCGTAGGAGATGCCGAGCTCGAAGGCGCGGCGGGCGACGCCGCAGCCGCGGGCGGCGACGTTGACGCGGCCGACCTCGACGCCGTCCATCATCTGGTAGAAGCCGCGGCCGGGGACGCCGCCGAGGATCCGGTCGGCCGGGATCCGGACGTCCTGGAGGACCAGCTCGGTCGTGTCGACGCCCTTGTAGCCCATCTTCTCGATCTTCCCGGGCACGGTGAGACCGGGGACGGTCGGGTTCGGGCCGAATCCGGCCGTCTTCTCGATCAGGAAGGTGGTCATGTTCTTGTACGGGGTGTTGCCGCCCTCGTCGGTCTTGCACAGGACCGCGACGAGGGTGGAGGTGCCGCCGTTGGTGAGCCACATCTTCTGGCCGTTGAGGACGTAGAAGTCGCCGTCCTTGACGCCCTTGGTGGAAATGGCCGAGACGTCGGAGCCGAGGCCGGGCTCGGACATCGAGAAGGCGCCGCGGATCTCGCCGGCCGCCATCTTCGGCAGGAAGTAGTCCTTCTGCTCCTGCGTGCCGTGGGCGTTGATCATGTGCGCCACGATGAAGTGCGTGTTGACGATGCCGGAGACGGACATCCAGCCGCGGGCGATCTCCTCCACCACGAGGGCGTAGGTGAGCAGCGACTCGCCGAGGCCGCCGTACTCCTCGGGGATGGTGAGGCCGAAGAGGCCGAGCTGCTTCATCCCCTCGACGATGGCGGTCGGGTACTCGTCCTTGTGCTCCAGCTCGGTCGCGACCGGAATGATCTCCTTGTCGACGAAATCCCGCACGGTGGCGAGGATGTCCCGCTGGATCTCGGTGAGGCCGTCGGTCTGTGCGAGGCGTCCCATCGTGCGGCTCCGATTTGTCGTGAAAAGTCTGGTCGTGAAAAGGCGGGGGGGGGGGATTGCCGGGGGCCCTGCCGGCGTGGCTGCGGCAGCAGGGCCCCCGTTCCGGGTGGGGGTCGGCCGATGACGGCGGCCTGCCCCTCCGGGGCATTGGGAGGGAAAGCGGGTTCAGGAAAGAGGGGTGGGACGGCCGGGCTGCTCGCCGCCGCGCTCCTTGATGTACGTCTCGGTCGGCACCATCACCTTGCGGCGGAAGATGCAGACGACCGTGCCGTCCTGCTTGTACCCCTTGGTCTCGACGTAGACGATGCCCCGGTCGTCCTTGGACTTCGAGGGCCACTTGTCGAGGACGGTGGTCTCGCCGTAGATCGTGTCGCCGTGGAAGGTCGGCGCGACGTGCCGCAGCGACTCGATCTCCAGGTTGGCGATCGCCTTGCCGGAGACGTCCGGGACGGACATGCCGAGCAGCAGCGAGTAGATGTAGTTGCCCACGACGACGTTCTTCCCGAAGTCGGTCGTCTTCTCCGCGTAGTTGGTGTCCATGTGGAGCGGGTGGTGGTTCATGGTGAGCAGACAGAACAGGTGGTCGTCGTACTCGGTGACGGTCTTCCCGGGCCAGTGCTTGTAGACCGCGCCGACCTCGAACTCCTCGTAGGTGCGTCCGAACTGCATGGCTCAGGCCCTCAGCTTTCCGTCTTCTTGTCAGATCCGGGCTGTTCGAACTTGGTGGTGCGCTCCATGCCGGCGGCCCGGCCCTTGCCGGCGATGACCAGGGCCATCTTGCGGCTGGCCTCGTCGATCATCTCGTCGCCGAGCATCGCCGAGCCCTTGGCGCCGCCCGCCGCGGAGGTGCAGTAGTCGTAGGCGTCGAGGATCAGCTCGGCGTGGTCGTAGTCCTCCTGCGAGGGCGAGTAGATCTCGTTCGCGGCGGCGACCTGGTCGGGGTGCAGCACCCACTTGCCGTCGAAGCCGAGGGCGGCGGAGCGGCCGGCGACCTCGCGGTAGCCCTGCTGGTTGCGGATCTGCAGGTACGGGCCGTCGATCGCCTGGAGGTCGTTGGCGCGGGCGGCCATCAGGATGCGCATCAGGATGTAGTGGTAGGCGTCGGCGTTGTAGCCGGGCGGCTGCTCGCCGACCACCAGGGACTTCATGTTGATCGAGGCCATGAAGTCGGCGGGGCCGAAGATGATGGTCTCCAGCCGGGGCGAGGCCTCGGCGATGGCGTCGACGTTGATCAGGCCCTTGGCGTTCTCGATCTGCGCCTCGATGCCGATCTTCCCGACCTCGAAGCCCATGGTCTTCTCGATCTGGGTGAGGAGGAGGTCGAGTGCCTTGACCTGCTCGGCGTCCTGGACCTTCGGCAGCATGATGCAGTCGAGGTTGGGGCCGGCGCCCTCGACGACGGTGATCACGTCGCGGTAGGTCCAGTGGGTGGTCCAGTCGTTGACGCGGACGACGCGGGTCTTGCCGCCCCAGTCGCCGTTGTTGAGGGCGTCGACGATGTTGTGGCGGGCGCTCTCCTTGACGAGGGGGGCGCAGGCGTCCTCCAGGTCGAGGAAGACCTGGTCGGCCGGGAGGCTCTGGGCCTTCTCCAGGAAGCGCGGGTTGCTGCCCGGTACGGCGAGGCAGGAGCGGCGCGGGCGCAGGCGGTTGACGTTGCTCATGAGGGTGGTTCTGTTCCTTCCCAGTGGTCAGCTGGTCAGCTGGTCAGTTCGTGGCCGGGGTCGGTGCGGGCGTCCACGGCTGGAGCTTGTTGGCCAGCCGGATCTCGTCCACGATCCGGCCGATGATGGTCGTGATGCCGAAGTCCTTCGGGGTGAACACGGCGGCGACGCCGGCGGCCTTGAGGGCCTCGCCGTCCGCTGCCGGGATGATGCCACCCACGATCACCGGGACATCCTCCACCCCGGCCCGCCGCAGGCGGTGCAGGACGTCGGGCACGAGCTCGGAGTGCGCGCCGGAGAGGATGGACAGGCCCACGCAGTGGACGTCCTCCGCGACGGCCGCGGAGACGATCTGCTCCGGGGTGAGCCGGATGCCCTGGTAGACCACCTCGAACCCGGCGTCGCGGGCCCGGACGGCGATCTGCTCGGCGCCGTTGGAGTGCCCGTCCAGGCCGGGCTTGCCGACCAGCAGGCGCAGCTTGCCGGCGCCCAGCTCCTCGGCGGTGGCGGCCACGGCGGCGCGCACGGCGGCCAGTTCGCCGCCGGGCTCGGCCGCGACCGCGACCGGGGCGCCGCCGACGCCGGTGGGGGCGCGGTACTCGCCGAAGACCTCGCGCAGGGCGAAGGACCACTCGCCGGTCGTGACGCCGGCCCGGGCGCAGGCGAGCGTGGCCGGCATCAGGTTGGCCTCGGTGGCGGCGACGGCCTTGAGCTGCGCCAGCGCCTCCTGGGCGGCGGCCTCGTCGCGCTGTCCGCGCCAGGCCTCCAGGGCGGCGAGGACGGACTGCTCGGAGGCCGGGTCGACGACCATGATCGCGGTGTCGAGGTCGGCCGTGAGCGGGCTCTCCTCGGTGGTGTCGAAGCAGTTGACGCCGACGATCTTGTCCTCGCCGGACTCGATCCGCGCCCGGCGGGCGGCGTGCGAGGCGACCAGGTTGGACTTCAGGTAGCCGGACTCGACGGCCGGGATCACCCCGCCCATCTCCAGCACCTTGGCGATCTCCGCCTCGGCACCGGCGAGCAGGTCGGCGGTCTTGGCCTCGATGACCTCGGAGCCGTTGAAGATGTCGCCGTACTCCAGCAGGTCGGACTCGTAGGCGAGCACCTGCTGGATCCGCAGCGACCACTGCTGGTCCCACGGCCGGGGCAGGCCCAACGCCTCGTTCCAGGCCGGGAGTTGGACGGCACGTGCGCGGGCGTCCTTGGAGAGCGTGACGGCCAGCATCTCCAGGACGATCCGCTGGACGTTGTTCTCCGGCTGCGCCTCGGTCAGGCCCAGCGAGTTGACCTGCACGCCGTAGCGGAACCGGCGCTGCTTCGGGTCCTCGACGCCGTAGCGCTCGCGCGTGACCTTCTCCCACAGCCGGGCGAAGGCGCGCATCTTGCACATCTCCTCGACGAAGCGCACGCCGGCGTTGACGAAGAAGGAGATCCGCGCGACGACGTCGCCCATGCGCTCGGCCGGCACCTGCCCGGAGTCGCGCACGGCGTCGAGCACCGAGATGGCGGTGCACATCGCGTAGGCGATCTCCTGGACGGGCGTGGCCCCGGCCTCCTGCAGGTGGTAGCTGCAGATGTTGATCGGGTTCCACTTGGGGATGTTGCCGACCGTGTAGGCGATCATGTCGGTGATCAGGCGCACCGACGGGCCGGGCGGGAAGACGTGCGTCCCGCGCGACAGGTACTCCTTGACGATGTCGTTCTGGGTGGTGCCGGTGAGCTTGGCGATGTCGGCGCCCTGCTCCTCGGCGACCACCTGGTAGAGCGCCAGCAGCCACATCGCGGTGGCGTTGATCGTCATGGAGGTGTTGGTCTGTTCGAGCGGGATGCCGTCGAACAGGGTGCGCATGTCGCCGACGTGGCCCACTGGCACACCGACCCGGCCGACCTCGCCGCGGGCGAGGATGTGGTCGGAGTCGTAGCCGGTCTGGGTCGGCAGGTCGAAGGCGACGGAGAGGCCGGTCTGGCCCTTCGCGAGGTTCCGCCGGTAGAGCGCGTTGGAGTCGCTCGCGGTGGAGTGCCCGGCGTAGGTGCGCATCAGCCAGGGGCGGTCGCGCTTCTGAGGCTCCGTCATCACACGTTCCTGCTGCGCTTGATGTTCCGCTCGTCGAGCTCGCGGAAGAGGTTGATGGCGTCGAGGTGCTGCGCGCGGAACTCCGCGTCGCGCACGCCCAGGCCCTCCTCGGGGGCCAGGCACAGCACTCCGACCTTGCCCTGGTGCTTGTTGTGGTGCACGTCGAGGGCGGCCTGGGCGGTCTCCTCCAGGGAGTAGACCTTGGACAGGGTCGGGTGGATCTTGCCCTTGGCGATCAGGCGGTTGGCCTCGTACGCCTCGCGGTAGTTGGCGAAGTGCGAGCCGACGATCCGCTTGAGCGACATCCACAGGTACCGGTTGTCGTACTGGTGCATGTAGCCGGAGGTGGAGGCGCAGGTGACGATGGTGCCGCCCTTGCGGGTGACGTACACCGAGGCGCCGAAGGTCTCGCGGCCCGGGTGCTCGAAGACGATGTCGACGTCCTCGCCGCCGGTGAACTCGCGGATCTTGGCGCCGAGGCGCTTCCACTCGCGCGGGTCCTGGTTGTTCTCGTCCTTCCAGAACTTGTAGCCCTCGGCGGAGCGGTCGATGATCGCCTCGGCGCCCATGGCGCGGCAGATCTCGGCCTTCTGCGGGCTGGAGACCACGCAGATCGGGGTGGCGCCGCCGGCCAGCGCGTACTGGGTGGCGTACGAGCCGAGGCCGCCGCTGGCGCCCCAGATCAGCACGTTGTCGCCCTGCTTCATGCCGGCGCCGTTGCGGGACACCAGCTGGCGGTAGGCGGTGGAGTTGACCAGGCCGGGGGAGGCGGCCTCCTCCCAGGTGAGGTGCTTGGGCTTGGGCAGCAGCTGGTTGGTCTTCACCAGGGCCAGCTGGGCCAGGCCGCCGAAGTTGGTCTCGAAGCCCCAGATGCGCTGCTCCGGGTCCATCATCGTGTCGTTGTGGCCGTCCGCGGACTCCAGCTCGACCGAGAGGCAGTGGGCGACGACCTCGTCGCCGGGCTTCCAGGCGTTGACGCCGGCGCCGGTGCGCAGGACGACACCGGCCAGGTCGGAGCCGACCACGTGGTACGGCAGGTCGTGGCGCTTGGTGAGCGGCGACAGGCGGCCGTAGCGCTCCAGGAAGCCGAAGGTGGAGACCGGCTCGAAGATCGAGCTCCACACGGTGTTGTAGTTCACCGCGCTCGCCATGACGGCGACGATGGCCTCGCCCGGGCCCAGTTCGGGCAGGGCGACGTCGTCGAGGTGGAGGGACTTGCGGGGGTCCTTGTCGCGGCTGTCGAGGCCGGCGAACATCTGCTCCTCGTCCTTGTGGAGCGTCACCGCTCGGTAGGACTCGGGGAGCTGGATCGCCGCGAAGTCCTCCGCCGTGGCGTCGTTGCTGAGGATCGCGTCGAGGATTTGCTGCATGGCTCTGCCTCCGGAGGCGGACCTGTGAGAGGGCGCACAGGGCGTCTGGGGAAGGCCGGGAGCGGACACCGGCTTCGCTGAGGTGGGTGGTGGGCGGGTCGATCAGGCTGGGCACTGCTCCCGGGGTGTGGGAACGCCGGACGACGGCGCGCCGAGGTGGGGAGCCGCGGCGCCGCGACTGGTGAGTAACAACGTAGTGGCACCCTGTGCCAGCCGTAAAGACACCGGGTGTCAGGAATTTGGCCGACTTCCCGGCGCTGTCATGGACACCCGAACGGGGACGAAAAGGGCCCGCCGCCGATTCCTCGGCGCGGGCCCTTCTTGACCTTCGATTCCTCTGTGACCTGCGGAAACGTTCCCGTCAGGCGTGGCCCGAGCCGCTCAGCGCGGCCCGGATGCTGTCCACCACGACCTCCAGCGGGGCGTCCGTCCGGGCCACTGTGATGAGTACCTCACCTCCGGGGCTGGCACTCAGTGCGCTCTCGGCGAGCACCTCCCCGGGTGCCCCACTGGCACCGGGTGCCACCAGGGACCCGCGGCGCCTGGCACCCGGCGCGCTGGACGCCCAGAAGGTCCGCCGGATCACCTCGAAGGAGTGGTCCAGCTGCGCCTCCACGTCGCCCCGGCCGCCGGCCCGCAGCCAGCGCCGCAGCACGTGGTTGTGCGCCGCGACCACGGCCGCCGCCGACACCTCGGCCAGCATCGAGTCGTCCTCGCCGCCGCGCTGCCAGCCCGACGGGATGTCCTCGCCGGTGTCGAAGCGGCCCAGCAGGTACCGCGTGAACAGCCGCTCGTACCGGGCCACCACGGCGATCTCCCGCTCGCGCAGCGCCGGCACCTGGCGGATCAGCTGGTACCGCGCGACCGACACCCCCGGGGTGGAGGCGTACATCCGCAGCACCTCCTTGATCCCCCGGCAGACCACGTCCAGCGGGTGCTCCTCGGGCTCCGCGCTGGCCAGCAGGTCCGCCACCCGGACGAGCGTGTCGTCGTGGTCCGGGAAGATCGCCTCCTCCTTCGACCGGAAGTACCGGAAGAAGGTGCGCCGGGCCACCCCGGCCGCCGCCGCGATCTGGTCGACGGTGGTCTCCTCGTAGCCCTGCGAGGCGAACAGGTCCATCGCGGCCGTGGCCAGGTCCTGGCGCATCTGCAGGCGCTGCGCCGCGGCCCGGCGGCTGCCCGGCCCGGCGTCCGGGCCGGTGCCCCCGGCCGGCGTGGCCGGCCGGTCGGCGGCGCGCGGTGCGGCGGACTGCTGAGGGGTGGCTGACTGAACCCGATCCATGTCCGGAACGCTACACGGCCCCGGTTGCGCCCCGGCGGCCCTTCCCCGGCGGACCGGCGCGACCGGGCCGGTCACGGCCGGCCGGGGCCAGCGGGCGGACACCGTCCCGGGGTTCCAGGCCGAGCGCAACTGCCCGGCCGCGCCCCCGTTCCCGGCCGGCGCCGCCCCGCGGGGAGCGGCGCCGCCGGGCTGCGCCGTGGTCACCGGCGCGCGTGGTCGCGGAACCCGCGGCCGGTCTTGCGGCCCAGGCAGCCCGCCGCCACCAGGTGCTCCAGCAGCGGCGCGGCGGCCAGGCCCGGCTCGCGGAACTCCTGGTGCAGCACCTGCTCGATGGTCAGCGAGACGTCCAGGCCGACCACGTCCAGCAGCTCGAACGGGCCCATCGGGTAGCCGCAGCCGAGCTTCATCGCGGTGTCGATGTCGTCCACCGTCGCGTAGTGCTCCTGGAGCATCCGCACCGCGTCGTTCAGGTACGGGAAGAGCAGCGCGTTGACGATGAAACCGGCCCGGTCCCCGCACTCCACCGGGTGCTTGCGCACCTTCGCGCACAGCTCCAGGACGGTCGCGGTGACGTCCGGCGCGGTCAGCACGGTGGAGACCACCTCGACCAGCCTCATCGCCGGCGCCGGGTTGAAGAAGTGCATGCCGACGACGTCCTGCGGCCGCGAGGTGGCCGTCGCGCAGCTGATCACCGGCAGCGAGGAGGTGGTGGTGGCGAGCACCGCGCCCGGCTTGACGATCTTGTCCAGGGTCGCGAACAGCTCCCGCTTGACCGCGAGGTCCTCGGCCACCGCCTCGACCACCAGGTCGACCTCGGCCAGCTCCGCGTACTGCCCGACCGGCGTCACCAGGGCCAGCGCCGCGTCCCGCTGCTCGGCGCTCATCCGGCCCTTGGCGACCGAACGCTCCAGCGACTTCGCCAGCTGCGCCTTGGCCCGGTCCGCCTTCTCCTGGCTGCGCGCGGCCAGCAGGACGGCGTACCCGGACTTGGCGAACACCTCGGCGATGCCGGTCGCCATCGTGCCCGAGCCGCACACGCCGACCGTGCGCACCTCGCGGCCCGCCACCTTCGGCTGCGCCGGCCCGGTGGCCGCGTCGACGGCCTTGGAGGAGCCCGGCGCCTCGTAGGTGTAGAAGCCCCGGCCGGACTTGCGGCCCAGCAGCCCGGCCGACACCAGCTGGCCGAGGATCGGGGCGGGCGCGTGCAGGCGGTCCCTGGACTGCTCGTACATCGCCTCCAGGACGGTCCGCGCGGTGTCCACGCCGATCAGGTCCAGCAGCGCCAGCGGGCCCATCGGCAGGCCGCAGCCGAGCCGCATCGCGGCGTCGATGTCCTCGCGCGAGGCGTACTTGGACTCGTACATCGCGGCGGCCTGGTTCAGGTACGCGAACAGCAGGCCGTTCACCACGAAGCCGGCCCGGTCGCCGGCCGCGACCGGCTCCTTGCCGAGGTCCCGGGCGAACGCGGCGGCGTCCTCGGCGACCTGCGGGGCGGTCAGCACCGTGCGGACCACCTCGACCAGCTTCATCGTGTGGACGGGGTTGAAGAAGTGCAGGCCGAGCACCCGGTCCGGGCGGGCGGTCGCGGCGGCGATCCGGGTCACCGACAGGGCGGTGGTGCCGGTGGCGAGCACCGTCTCCGGCGGGCAGATCCGGTCCAGCTCGGCGAAGATCTCGCGCTTGAGCTCCAGTTGTTCGGGCACCTCCTCGATCACGAGGTCGGCGCCCGCGGCGGCGGAGAGTTCGTGGCCGACGGAGATCTGCGCGAGCAGGGCCGCGCGCTCCTCGGCGGTGATCCGAGCCCGCTCGACGGCGTGCGCGGTGGCCTCCTCGATCCGGGCCAGCGCCCGGGCGGCCGAGTCCTCGGTGGCCTCGATGCCGATCACCCGGCGGCCGCTCTTGGCGACCGCCACCGCGACACCGGCACCCATCGTGCCGAGGCCGACCACGGCGACCGTGGGGAAGGGACGCTGCATGGTCCTGACTCCTAGTCATGAAGGGCCCGCGCGCGCTCCGGCGGGCGTGCCGCGGTGCCGTGCGTGGGCAGGGAGCGGCAGCCGCCGGAGGAGGGTCCGCGCGCGGGGGCTGGAGGGATGACGGGTGGGGCCCACCCGGGCAGTGGCCGGTCCGCTCCGGCCGAACTGCGGGTGTGCCGTGGTGCTCAGGGTGCTCGGAGGTGAACGGAGCGACGCTGACACGAGGAGAGAGATCCGGCCCGCCGCGGTTTCGCGGCACCGGCCGGTGAAGGACGCACGGCACCCGTCGGTGCGGCTCCCGAAGCCCGACGGTGGTGCGTGCGGCCACTGTAGCGAAGCTACTGCCGAGTAGGAAGAGGGTGGACGGCGGCAACCGCACCCCACCCCGAACGGGTGAACGGGAGGACGCGCGTCCGTTCCAACCACTCGATCGAGGAGTTACACGGGCGCACCGCGCGGGGCAGCATGAAGACATGACTGCTGACACCATCGCCGTCGACGGCGGCGTCGGCATCGACGCCCACGCCGCCGTCGAACTGCCCCCGCGCGCCGAGCGCGCCCAGCGGGCCGAGGCCGCCGCCGACCGGCTGCGCACGGCCGCGGTCGAGGCGGTCGCCGTCACCTGGGTCGACAACGCGGGCATCACCCGGGTCAAGGCCGTCCCGCTGGGCGCCCTGGTGCACGCCGCCCAGTGGGGCGTCGGCGCCGCCCCCTGCTTCGACGTGTTCCTCGCCGACGACGTGATCACGACCAGCCCGATCATCGGCGGCCCCACCGGGGACCTGCGCCTGTACCCCGACCTCGACCGGGCCGTCCCGCTCGCCGGCCAGCCCGGCTGGGCCTGGGCCCCGGGGGACCGGCACACCCAGGCCGGCACCCCGCACCCCGGCTGCCAGCGGCTCTTCGCCCGCCGGATGGAGGCCACGGCCGCCGCGCGCGGGCTGAGCGTCAAGGCCGGCATCGAGGTCGAGTGGGTGGCCGCCCTCGCCGGCGCGCCCGACGACGAGCCGCAGTACCCCACCCACGGCCCCGCGTACGGGATGCACCGCCTCACCGACCTCTCCGACTACCTCCGGGACGTCCTGCGCGCCCTCGGCGCCCAGGGGCTCGACGTCCTGCAGATCCACCCCGAGTACGCGCCCGGCCAGTTCGAGGTCTCCGTCGCCCCCGAGGGCCCGGTCGCCGCCGCCGACACCGCCGTCCTCGTCCGGCACACCATCCGCGCCGTCTCCGCCCGGCACGGCCTGCGGGTCTCCTTCGCGCCCGTGGTCGAGCCCGGCACGGTCGGCAACGGCGGCCACCTCCACATGAGCCTCTGGCGCGACGGCCGCAACCTCGGCCGCGGCGGCTCCGGCCCACACGGCCTGACGGCCGAGGCCGAGGGTTTCCTGGCCGGCATCCTTGCCGCGCTGCCCGAACTGCTCGTCCTCGGCTGCTCCAGCCCCGCCGGGTACCTGCGGCTGGTGCCCTCGCACTGGGCCGGCGCCTACCAGTGCTGGGGCCTGGAGAACCGCGAGGCCGCGCTGCGCCTGGTCACCGGCTCGGCCGGGGAGCGCTCCGCCGCGGCCAACGCCGAGGTCAAGTGCTTCGACGCCAGCGCCAACCCCTACCTCGCGGTCGGCTCGGTGCTCGCCGCCGGCCTCGCCGGACTGGACCAACGCCTGGCCCTGCCGCCGGAGTTCACCGGGGATCCGGCCGCCGCCGCGCCCGGCACGGTGCCCCGGCTGCCGACCTCCCCGGCCGAGTCGATCGCCGCCTACGAGCGCTCGGCGGTGCTCCGCGAGGCGCTCGGCGAGCCGCTCTACCAGGCGGTGCTGGCGGTCCGCCGGGCCGAGGCCGAGCAGTACGCCGACACCACCCCCGAGCGCATGGTGGCGGCCACCCGCTGGCGGTACTGACCGGTGGCCCTCCCGGACGTCCCCGCGCTGGTCGACCACCACTGCCACAGCGTGGTGGCGGCCGACCTCGCGGACGACGCCCTGGCCGGGCTGCTCACCGAGTCCGACCGCCCGCCCGCGCCCGGCACCACGCCCTTCGACAGCGCCCTCGGCCTGGCCGTCCGGCGCTGGTGCCCGCCCGCGCTCGGCCTGCCCGCCCACACGCCGGCCGCCGAATACCTCGCCCGCAGGCGGGAGGTGGGCGCCGCCGAGGCCACCGGACGACTGCTGACCGCCGCCGGGCTGGACACCTGCCTGATCGACACCGGGCTCACCACCGCCGCCGGCCGTCCGCTGCTCCCGCTCACCGAGTTCGCCGAGGCCGCCGGGGCCCGGGTGCGCGAGGTGGTCCGCCTGGAGACGGTCGCCGAGGCGGTGTCCGCGCCGGCCGGGGCCTGGCCCCGGGCCGTCCGCGACGCGTTGGCCGGGGCCGCCGCCGGAGCCGTCGCCGTCAAGTCCGTCATCGCCTACCGGCACGGCCTCGCCGTCCCGCCCGAACGGCCCGCCAAGCCCGCGGTGGTGGCCGCGGCGGGCGCCTGGCAGCGCTCCGGGCGCGGCCGGCTGACGGATCCGGTGCTCCTGCACCACCTGCTGTGGACGGCCGTCGACGTGTGCGCCGAGCTCGGCCTGCCGGTCCAGCTCCACACCGGCTTCGGCGATCCCGACCTCACCCTGCACCTGGCCGACCCGGCCCTGCTCACCCCGTTCGTGCGCGCCGCCGAGCCGAGCGGCGTCCCGCTCGTGCTGCTGCACTGTTACCCGTACCACCGGCAGGCCGCTTTCCTCGCGCAGGCCTTCCCCACCGTGTACGCCGACCTCGGGCTGACGGCCTCCTACACCGGCCCCCGGGTGGCGGCGGTGCTCGGCGAGATGCTGGAGCTCGCGCCCTTCGGCAAACTGCTGTTCTCCACCGACGCGTACGGCCTGCCCGAGCTGTACCTGGTCGGTGCCGCCCAGTTCCGCTACGGGCTCGGCGAGTTGCTCGGGCGGTGGCGGGCGGAGGGCGCCTGCTCGGCGGCGGACGCGGGGCGGCTGGCCCGGATGGTCGCCGCGGACAACGCGCGCCGGTTGTACGCCCTTTAGGTGGTAGGCGGTCCAACACCCCGGCGAGCCATCACTTTTTAACACTATGACCGACTGTTTACCCGTTGACCTGCGGACTCCTGGACTCCGCTGTTGGTCTTGATGTGACGATTAGATGACTACCTCTTGCTTTTCTCAGTAAATATTCATTAGCGTCCCGATCACTCCATCGCATCTGCTTCCGCAGCTGCTGCATGACGACTCGGGAGGGCCTACCCCTATGCGTGTTCCTCGGATCAGCCAGACCCGGTACGCGGCGGTGGGCCTCGTGCTCGCCACCGCGGGCGCCCTCGCGCTCCCGGCCGGCACCGCTGTCGCCGCGCCCGCGGCCGGGGCCGACTCGACGACCGGTCCGCTGCTCAGCTACGTGGTCAACACCAAGGCCAACCACGGCCAGGTGCAGAAGGTGGAGAAGGCGGTCACCACCCTGGGCGGCACGGTGGTGTACTCCTACGAGCAGATCGGCGTCGTGATCGCCCGCTCGACCGACACCAAGTTCGCCGAGAAGCTGCGCCAGGCCAAGGGCGTCGAGTCGGTCGGCGCGAGCCGCACCAAGGGCATCACCGCCTCCGACCAGGGCAAGGCCGACGTCGCCGCCGACCCGACCACCCCGCCCGCGCCCGGCCAGGAGCCGCGCGAGGCCAACCAGTGGGACATGCGCCAGATCGGTGCCGACAAGGCGCACCAGATCTCGCTCGGCAGCCGCAACGTCACCGTCGGCGTGCTGGACTCCGGCATCGACGCGCTGCACCCGAACCTCGCGCCCAACGTGGACGCCTCGCAGTCGGTCTCCTGCATCGACGGCGGCAAGCCGAACACCGACTTCAAGGCCTGGCAGCCCACCACCAGCGACCACGGCACCCACGTGGCCGGCACCATCGGCGCCGCCAAGAACGGCACCGGGATCGCCGGCGTCGCGCCGAACGTCAAGCTGGCCGCGGTCAAGGTCGTCGACGACGGCGGGTTCATCTACCCGGAGTACGCGATCTGCGGCTTCGTCTGGGCCGGCGAGCACGGCTTCAAGGTGACCAACAACAGCTACTACGTCGACCCGTGGATGTTCAACTGCCCGAACGACAAGGACCAGGAGGCGGTCACCGCCGCCGTCCGCAAGGCGGTCGCGTTCTCGCAGCGCAAGGGCGTCCTCAACGTGGCCGCGGCCGGTAACGAGAACATCGACCTGGCCCACAAGACCACCGACGTCTCCAGCCCGGACGACACCACCCCCGGCACCCGCCCGGTCACCAACGACTGCCTGTCGCTGCCGACCGAGCTGCCGGGCGTCGTCGCCGTCTCCGCCGTCGGCGTCAAGGGCGAGAAGTCGTACTACTCCAGCTACGGCAAGGGCGTCGTGACCGTCGCCGCGCCGGGTGGCGACCGCCGCTTCCAGATCCCGGACACCCCGGACAAGGACGGCCGGATCCTCTCCACCATCCCCGGCGGCAAGTACGGCTACATGCAGGGCACTTCGATGGCCACCCCGCACACCACCGGCGTGGTCGCGCTGCTCGCCAGCACCTTCCCGTGGGCCAGCCCCGAGGAGCTGACCGAGCTGCTGACCAGCCAGGCCGAGTCGCACGCCTGCCCGACCGGGGACTTCAACCCGGGCGGCGCCGGCCAGTGGAAGGCCACCTGCGAGGGCGAGGAGAACGACAACGGCTTCTACGGCGCGGGCATCATCAGCGCCGAGAAGGCGGTCCAGTGGTGGCGCTGACGCGCCGGCCGTGAAGCACCACCGAGCACCTGAGTACCTGAGCACCTGAGCACCGGGGAGCGGGCCCACTGGGTCCCGCTCCCCGGTCGTTTTTGAGTACCCGTACTCAGGCCCGGCCCGCGGCCCGCTGACCAGGATGGATCCGTACCCAGCGGAACCATCAGGGGAGTTGAGCGGCATGGCGAACACCGACACCGGCTGGAACGTGGTCCCGCGCCAGGCGGCCGGCAGCGGGCGCAGCTGGCCCTGGCTCGTCCTGGGCGTGGCCGAAACCCTCGCCGCGGGCACGATGCTGACGCAGTTCGCGGTCGTCGGCCTGGTGGCCGGCGTGATGGGCCTCGCGGCCGGCTCGCCCGTCGGCGCGGTGGCGGGCCTGGTCGCGATGCTCGCCGCCGGCCCGCTGACGGGCCTGCTGGTGACGGGCCTCGGCACGGCCCTGATTCCCCGGCAGGTCCGCCGGAGGAACGGCTCCGCGGTCTTCACCCTGCTCATGGGCGGCGTGCTGGCCGGCACCGCCGTCGAGTACTTCGGCTGGATCTACCCGGCCGTGCATTAACTCTCGAAGTGGTGCTCCCACACCGTCTCGACGGACGGCTTGCCGTGCAGGTCCGGCACCTCCTGGAGCCAGGCCGGGCGTCCGGCCCTCGTCCGGGCGGCCTGCCGCCGTTCGGCCTCGCGCAGTTGCTCGGGCGTCGCAAAGCCCTCCGGCAGCCACTCGGAGGAGAGCACCACGCGGGCGGCCAGGTGCGTGACGTACGCGTGCCGCACCGCGTCCACCGAGTCGAACCCGGGCTCGTCGGCCAGCCATTCGTCCGGGACGAGCGCCAGTACCTCCTCCAGCAGTCCGACGGTGACCAGCGGCCCGAGCTCCTCGTCGGCCAGCCGGACGTCCGGAGCGCAGCCGCCGAGCGCGTGCGCGCTGAGGTCGTAGCGCTTGCCGACGGCCGCCTCCGCGCTGGACCAGCGGTGGTGGAAGATCAGCGCGGCGCCGTTGTCGATCAGCCAGAGCCGCCCGTGCCAGACCACGAGGTTGGGGTTGTGCACGGTGCGGTCGACGTTGCCGGTGAGGGCGTCCAGCCAGACCACCCGGCCGGCCTCGGCGGAGCCGACGGCGGCCAGGCCCGGCCGGTAGTCGCGGGCGCCGGGCAGCAGGTCCATCCCGAGGTTGAGCCCGGCGCTGGCCTTGAGCATGTCCTGGATCTCGGCGTCCGGTTCGTCCGCGGCGACCGCCGGGTCGAAGTCCACCAGCCGCAGCTCGGGCACGCGCAGTCCGAGCCGCCGGGCGAGTTCGCCGACGATCACCTCGGCGATCAGCGCCTTGCGCCCCTGCGCGGCGCCGGTGAACTTGACGACGTAGGTGCCGAGGTCGTCGGTCTCCACGACGCCGGGCACGGAACCGCCGGCCCGCAGCGGGTCCACGTAGCGCACTGCTGTCACCAGTTCGAGCACATCCGCCACCCTAAGGCCTCCGCACCCGGGCGCGAGCCCCGGAAGGCCCGGCCCGCGGCCCTGTGGTTGGCTTGCCGCTGAGAACGGAACCACCACACGAGGAGTACAAGGTCATGGGACAGGTGCTGGCCACCACCGAGCGGGTCTACGACGCCGCCCCGGAGCGGGTGTACGAGGCGCTGGCCGACTACCAGGTGACCCGCCCGAAGCTGCTGCCCGCGCAGTACAGCGAGTACGAGGTCCGGGCCGGCGGCACCGGGGCCGGCACCCAGGTGCACTGGAAGCTCCAGGCCACCGAGAAGCGCGTGCGGGACTGCCTGTTCACCGTCTCGGCCCCGAAGCCGGACCAGCTGGTGGAGAAGGACGCCAACTCCAGCATGGTGATCACCTGGACCGTCGCGGCGGCGGGCGAGGGCCGGTCGAAGGTCACGGTCTCGGCCACCTGGCAGGGCGCGGGCGGCATCGGCGGTTTCTTCGAGCGCACCTTCGCCCCGAAGGGCCTGAACCGCATCCACGACCAGGTGCTCGCCAACCTGGACGCCGAGGTCCGCTGAACCACCCCTGAGGGCCCGGGAAATCGCCCGGGATTTCGAGGGGCCCGACCACCCGTGCGAGCCACGGGCCGTACGGGTGGTCGGCCCGCCACCTGCGGGTGACGGGGGCCGCCCGGCGCGGGGGAGCCACCCTAGGCTCGCCGCCGTGCATATGACGATCCTTCACATTTCGCAGCCGGTGGACGGCGGCGTGGCCCGCGTCGTCGTCGATCTGGTCCGGGGCCAGCGGGAGGCCGGTCACCGGGTGCTGGTGGCCTGTCCGCGCGGCGGCCGGCTGGCCGAGGAGGCCGCCGCCGTGGGCGCGCTGGTCCAGGACTGGCCCGCCGAGCGCTCGCCCGGGCCGGGGACCGCCGCGGAGGCCTGGCGGCTGCGCCGGATCGTCCGGGCCGCCGCGCCCGACGTGGTCCACCTGCACAGCGCCAAGGCCGGACTGGCCGGCCGGCTGGCCGTCCGGGGTGCGGTGCCGACCGTCTTCCAGCCGCACGCCTGGTCCTTCGCCGCCGTGGACGGCGCGCTGGCCGCCGCCACCCTGCGCTGGGAGCGCTTCGCGGCCCGCTGGGCGCACCGGCTGCTGTGCGTCAGCGTCCAGGAGCGGGCCGACGGCGTCGCCGCGGGCGTGCACGCCGACTGGGCGGTGGTGCCCAACGGCGTGGACGTCCGCCACTACGCGCCCGCCGACCGCCGGGCCGCCCGGATCGCGCTCGGCCTCGACCTGGACGCCCCGCTGGCCGTGTGCGTGGGGCGGCTGTGCCGGCAGAAGGGCCAGGACGTGCTGCTGGCGGCCTGGCCCGGGGTGCTCGGCCGGGTGCCGCAGGCCCGGCTGGCGCTGGTCGGCGGCGGGCCGGAGGAGCAGAGCCTCGCGGACGTGGTGCGGGCGTCGGCCGAGCCGTCCCGGGTGCGGCTGGTGGGGGACGTGCCGGATCCGCGGCCGTGGCTGGCGGCGGCCGACCTGGTGGTGCTGCCCTCGCGCTGGGAGGGGATGGCGCTCGCCCCGCTGGAGGCGATGGCCGCGGGCCGTCCGGTGCTGCTGACCGACGTGCCCGGGGCCCGCGAGTGCCTGCCGCCCGCCGCGCACGAGCAGGCCGTCGTCCCGCCGGAGGACGCGGAGGCGCTGGCCACCCGAATGGCCGAAGCGCTGTCCGATCCGATCGAGTGCGAACGCCGGGGTGCCAGGCTGCGCGACCACGTCGTCGCCCGTCATGACGTCCGCACGGTGGTCGAACAGGTGGACGCCCTGTACCGCCATCTGCTGGGTGCCGGCCCGGCGGCCGGACGCCGCCGCACCCGTGTCCCAGAGCCGATCTGATCGTTTCACATGCCGTGAATGCCCGCCGCGCAGGCGCTTCCGTATTCGCACCCTCAACCGGATAAGGACGAGGCGTCAAATCAGAAATACCTATTAATGGGCGGCTGGAATGAAATGGCAAGTCATCTTCCGGCCCTCAACTACCGGTTCGGTATTGTCTGATTTTGCCTGCTTCGTTTCGATTTTGCGCCGGGAATTCGCGAGAGAACCGAGAGCCGCCGGCGGCAGCAGGTGCTGTCAGGACCGCGCCCACCGGGCCCGGGCGGCCGCCCCGCGCCAACCGGCGCAGGGGCGCCGTCACCCCGGGCACACAGCAGGGGAGTTCGTGCGCTGATGACCATTGACCACGACAGTGTGCCGCGATCCAGTCGGCCCCTGTCCGGCCCGCGGCGGCCCGGCACCGGGCTGCTCGACCGGCCGGCGGGGGTGGCGCAGGCCCGCGCGGTGGCGCCGGGGAGTCGGCACCGCAGGGCGGTCCGCTCCCGGCTCGCCCTGCCGCTCGCGCTGGTCCAGGTCGACGCGATCGCGCTGTGCGCCGCCGCGGGAATCGCCAACCGGTTCCTCGATTCCACGGTCCGGGTCTCCCCACTGCTCGGCGTCGCCGCCGTCCTGCCCCTCCTGCTCGCCCTCAACCTGGCCGGCGGCCTCTACCGCACCCGGCTCACCCTGTCCGTCCTGGACGAACTGCCCGCGCTGGCCGTCCGCGCGGTGGTCGCCACCGCCTTCGCCGTCACCCTCACCGGCTGCCTGGACGGCCGCTGGCCCGACTGCGGCCCGGCCACCCCGGCCCGGCTCACCGCCCTGCTCGGCGTCCAGCTGCCGATCGCCGCCGTGGGCCGCGCCGTCCTCTACCACCTCGTCCGCCGGATCCGCCGCAGCCGCCCCAGCCCCGTCCTGGTGCTCGGCGCCGGCCGCCTCGGTGGCCGTGGGGCAACATGTACGAGTTCTCCTGCGCCTTCGCGCTGGCCATGACGGCCGCGTACCTGGTGCTGCTGGCCGCGAAGAAGAACGTCCG
>NZ_JBFBDY010000097.1:0-18732 GCF_040683475.1 Kitasatospora sp. NPDC093558
GGCGCTACCGCGACAACCAGGGCTACTACTACCGGGAGAGCGCCGCCGCGCGGCTCACCGCCCGGCTGCCCGGCCTCGGCGAGCACAGCGACACCTTCCTCCCGGACGACGTGATCGACCACCACTTCGCCTACTACCTCGGGATCAACCACGTGCTCGGCCTGGTCGGCGCGCTCGGCTCGCAGGGGCTCGCCGACGAAACGGTGCTGCTGGCCGCGCTGCGCCGGTTCCTCGTTGGGCCGGAGGTCACCGCCACCGGCTCGGCGCTGCCCGCGCTGCTGCTCGACGCGTCGACGCTGCCCTGCAAGGCCAACCTGCTCACCCGGATCAACGGCCTGGACGAGCTCGTCGGCCCGGTCGCCACGCAGTCCGTCTACGTGAACATCCCCAACCCCCTGGCGGACGCGTGCGTGAGCGAGCGAAGCGAGTGAACCAGGAAGAGGTGCGCGTGGGCGAACGCCCCCGCCGAGCGGAGCGAGGCGGAGGCATGATGCTCGACGACGTGCCCGGGTGGGGCGAAACCCCCACCCCGGCCGGCGCGTTCCGGCTCCGCCCGGTCCGGCTGCCCGCCGACCTGGACCTGCTCGCCGGCTGGATGAACGACCCCGAGGTCGCCGCCTTCTGGGAACTCGCCGGGCCGCCCGCCGTCACCGAACGGCACGTCCGGGCCCAGCTCGACGGCGACGGGCGCAGCGTGCCCTGCCTGGGCCTGCTCGACGGCGCCCCGATGAGCTACTGGGAGGTCTACCGCGCCGACCTCGACCCGCTCGCCGCGCACTACCCCGCCCGGCCCCACGACACCGGCGTCCACCTGCTGCTCGGCCCCGCCGCGAGCCGCGGCCGGGGCCTGGGAGCCGTCCTGCTGGCCGCCCTCGCCGACCGGATCCTGCGGCAACGGCCGGGCTGCGAACGGGTGGTCGCCGAACCCGACGTCCGCAACGTGCGCTCGGTCCGGGCCTTCGAACGGGCCGGGTTCCGGCCGGCCGGCGAGCTCGACCTGCCCGACAAGCGCGCCGCCCTGATGATCCGCGACCGCGCCTCACTCCCCGCCTAGGACACCCCCGTGCACTCCTCCACCCCCCAGCCGCCGTACGACCTGCTCGGCGTGGGCATCGGCCCGTTCAACCTCTCGCTCGCCGCGCTCGCCGAGCCCGTCGCCGGCCTGCGGACGCTCTTCTGCGACCAGCGCCCGGAGTTCCGCTGGCACCCGGGGATGCTGGTGGACGGGGCCCGGATGCAGGTGCCGTTCCTCGCCGACCTCGTCTCCCTGGTCGACCCCACCAACCGGTGGTCCTTCCTCAACTACCTGCGCGACCAGGAACGGCTGTTCCCGTTCTACTTCGCCGAGCGCTTCCAGCTGCCGCGCCGCGAGTACGACCACTACTGCCGCTGGGCGGCCGAGCGGCTCGGCACCTGCCGGTTCGCCACCGAGGTCGGCGAACTGCACTGGGAGGACGGCCTGTTCCGGGCCGAGCTGACCGACACCGCGACCGGCCGGCGCAGCCGCGTGCACGCCCGCAACCTCGCGCTCGGCGTCGGCACCCGGCCCGTCCTGCCCGAGGCCTTCGCCGCCCTCGACGGCCACCTCGCGGCGTTCCACTCCGCCGACTACCTCGACCGGCGGGCCGGTCTCGACGGCGCCCGGGACATCACCGTCGTCGGCAGCGGCCAGTCCGGCGCCGAGGTCTTCCTCGACCTGCTGCGCCGCCACGACGGCGACGGCGTCCGGCTGCGCTGGCTCACCCGCACCCGCGCCCTCGCGCCCATGGAGTACTCCAAGCTCGGCCTGGAGCACTTCACCCCCGACTACACCCGCTACTTCCACGGCCTGCCCGAGACCGTCCGGGACACCCTGGTCGCCGCCCAGTGGCAGCTGCACAAGGCCGCCAGCGCCGAGACCCTCGCCGAGATCCACGACCACCTCTACGAGCGGACCATCGGGCGCCCGATCGACACCACCCCGGTCGAGATCACCCCCGGCACCGCCGTCACCGAGGCCGGACCCGGCCCCTGCGGCGGCCTCGAACTGCGCTGCCGGCACACCGACTCCGGCGCCGAGCACGTCGTGCGCACCGACGCCGTCGTGCTCGCCACCGGCTACCGGGCCGCCCGCCCCGCCGCGCTCGAACCGCTCGCCCACCTGATCGACTGGGACGAAGCCGGGCGCTACCGCGTCGACCTGGACCACCGCGTCGCCACCCGGCCCGACCTCACGGGCGGCCTCTACGTCCAGAACGCCGAACTGCACACCCACGGCGTCGGCACCCCCGACCTCGGACTCGGCGCCCACCGCGCCGCCGTCATCCTCAACGCCGTCACCGGCCGCACCGTCCACCGGCTGCCCACCCGCACCGCGTGGACCGGCTTCGCGCCGCCCGTCCCCGCCTTCCCCCACCCCCAGGAGCTGACCCGTGCCGCAACCGCCGGCCGCTGAACCGCCGCTCTACCTGCCGCCGCAGCTCACCCCCGGGCCCTGGCAGCGGGCCGGGCGCGCGCTGCTGGCCAAGATGCTCGGCGAGTTCGCCTACGAGGAACTGCTCACCCCCGTCCCGGTCCCGGGCGCGGAGGACGGCGCGTACCTGCTCGGGCTGCCCGAGGCCGAGTACCGCTTCACCGCCCGCCGCGGCGCCTACGGCAGCTGGCGGGTCGACCCGGACACCGTCCGCTGCGACCGCGAGGACGGCCTCGACCCGCTGCGCTTCCTCCCGTACGCCCGGCACACCCTCGGCCTGCGCGGCGAGACCACCGGCCACCTGATCCGCGAGCTCACCGCCACCCTCACCGCCGACGCGCACCAGCTGGCCACCGCGCTCACCGCCGCCGAACTCGCCGACCTCGACCACCCCGCGCTGGAGGGCCGCCAGGAGGGCCACCCCTGGATCGTCCCCAACAAGGGCCGGATCGGCTTCTCCGCCGCCGACGCCGCCCGCTGGGCCCCCGAGGCGCGCACCCCGCGCCCGCTGCCCTGGATCGCCGTCCACCGGCGGCTCGCCCGCTACCGCGGTGTGCCCGGCCTCGAAAGGCCCGAGCAGCTGTACGCGCGCGAGCTCGACGACCCCGGCGCATTGCGCGCCGCGCTCGGCCCCGACGCCGACGACTACCTGCTGCTGCCCGTCCACCCCTGGCAGTGGGACGAGACGGTCGTCCCGCTGTTCGCGCCCTGGATCGCCTCCGGCGAGATCGTCCCGCTGCCCTCCGACGGCGACCCACGGCTGCCCCAGCAGTCCATCCGCTCCTTCTTCAACACCGCCCGCCCCGAACGCTGCACCGTCAAACTGCCGCTCTCCATCCTCAACACCCTGGTCTGGCGCGGCCTGCCGGTGGAGCGCACCCTCGCCGCGCCCGCCGTCACCGCCTGGATCCACGGCCTGCGCGACGCCGACCCGTTCCTGCGCGACGAATGCCGGGTGATCCTGCTCGGCGAGATCGCCTCCGTCACCGTCGACCACCCGCTCTACCGCGACCTGCCCGAGGCGCCCTACCAGTACAAGGAGCTCCTCGGCGCGATCTGGCGCGAACCACTCGGCCCCTTCCTGGCGGACGGCGAGCGCGCCCGCACCCTCGCGGCCCTCCTCCAGACCGGCTCCGACGGCCGAGCCCTCGCCGCCGAGCTGATCGCCCGCTCCGGGCTCACCCCCGCCGAGTGGACCCGCCGGCTGTTCGCCGCCATGCTGCCGCCGCTGCTCCACTTCCTCTACCGCTACGGACTGGTCTTCTCCCCGCACGGCGAGAACGCCATCGTCGTCTTCGACGCCCACGACGCCCCCGCCCGCCTCGCGGTCAAGGACTTCGTCGACGACGTCAACCTGAGCGACGAGGACCTCCCCGAACTGCGCGACCTGCCCGCCGAGGTCGACGACGTCCTGCTCCGCGAGCCCGCCGACGGCCTCTGCCAGTTCCTGCACTCCGGGCTCTTCATCGGCGTCTACCGCTACCTCGCCCCGCTCCTGGAGGCGCAGACCGGGCTGCCCGAGGCCGAGTTCTGGGCCCTGCTGCGCGACGAGATCCGCCGCCACCAGGACCGCTTCCCCGAGCTGCGCGGGCGCTTCGAGCTGTTCGACCTCTTCACCCCGCGCATCGACCGCCTCTGCCTCAACCGCAACCGGCTGCTCCTCGACGGCTACCAGGACCGCCCGCACCGGCCGCACGCCGCCCGGCACGGCACGGTGCCCAACGCCCTCGTCACCCCCGGCGCGGATCTCCCCGGGCAACGGGACCGGATTGTCACCCCCGCGCCGTAGGGTGGGAGGGTCATGACGAACGACTCCCAAACCCAGCTCCCCGGCGAGGACGCAGCCGACCCCGCCGACACCGGGGAGGCCGTCGCGGTCCCGCGCGCGCGCATCCCCGAGCTGCTCCACGCCGCCGTCGCGGCCGTCGGCGGCGTGGAACGCCCCGGCCAGGTGAAGATGGCCGAGGCCGTCGCCGACGCCGTCGACCACGCCGAGCACCTGCTCGTCCAGGCCGGCACCGGCACCGGAAAGTCCCTCGCGTACCTGGTGCCCGCGCTCGCGCACGGGGACCGCGTCGTGGTCGCCACCGCCACCCTGGCGCTGCAACGCCAGCTGGTCGAACGGGACTTGCCGCGCACGGTGGACGCGCTGCACCCGGTGCTGCGCCGCCGGCCGCTGTTCGCGATGCTCAAGGGCCGCTCCAACTACCTGTGCCTGCACCGGGCCAACGAGGGCACCCCGAGCGACGAGGGCGAGGGCCTGTTCGACCCGGCCGAGGCGCTCGGCGGGCCGGCCAGCAAGCTCGGGCAGGAGGTGCTGCGGCTGCGCGAGTGGGCGGACGAGACCGAGACCGGCGACCGCGACGACATGAGCCCCGGGGTGTCCGACCGGGCCTGGTCCCAGCTGTCGGTCACGTCAAAGGAGTGCCTCGGCGCGACGCGTTGCGCGTACGGGCAGGAGTGCTTCGCGGAGAAGGCCAGGGAGCGGGCCAAGCTCGCGGACGTCGTCGTCACCAACCACGCGATGCTCGCGATCGACGCGATCGAGGGCGCGCCGGTGCTGCCCGAGCACGGGCTGCTGATCGTCGACGAGGCGCACGAGCTGGTCAACCGGGTCACCGGCGCGGCCACCGCCGAGCTCACCGTCGGCGCCGTCAACCGGGCGGTCAAGCGGGCCGCGCGCCTCGCCAACGAGAAGGCCGTCGACGCGCTCCAGGCCGCCGCCGAGAACTACCACGGCCTGATGGAGACCGCCCAGCCCGGCCGGGTCGAGGAGCTGCCCGAGTACCTCGCGTACGCCGTCACGGCCATCCGGGACGCCTCCCGGCAGGTGATCACCTCGCTCGGCGAGACGCGCGACAAGGGCCTCACCGACGAGGACGCCGTCCGCAAGCAGGCCATGGCCTCCGTGGAGACGCTGCACGAGACCGCCGAGCGGCTGCTGGAGGACTCCGAGTACGACGTGGTCTGGATCGAGCGCAGCGACCGCTTCGGCATGGGCACGGCCTCGCTGCGGGTCG
Organism: Kitasatospora sp. NPDC093558; assembly: GCF_040683475.1. Taxonomy (NCBI): domain Bacteria; kingdom Bacillati; phylum Actinomycetota; class Actinomycetes; order Kitasatosporales; family Streptomycetaceae; genus Kitasatospora; species Kitasatospora sp. NPDC093558. The sequence continues at coordinate 5,473 of NZ_JBFBDY010000097.1, forward strand.
CGCCGCTGAGCGTCTCCGGGCTGCTGCGCGAGGGCCTGTACAAGGAGCGCTCGGTCGTCCTCACCTCGGCCACGCTCAAGCTCGGCGGGGACTTCAACGGCGTGGCCGGCTCGGTCGGCCTGCCCTCGGAGGCCCGGCTGCCGGACGAGCGCACGCCCGGGGACAACCCGGAACCGGGATTTGGAGAGGACGCGGTGCCGCACTGGCGGGGCATCGACGTCGGCTCGCCGTTCAAGTACCCCAAGCAGGGCATCCTGTACGTCGCCAAGCACCTCTCCGAGCCCGGCCGCGACCCCGAACGGCCGGACATGCTCGACGAGTTGGCGGAGCTGATCGGCGCGGCCGGCGGCCGGACGCTGGGCCTGTTCTCCTCGATGCGCGGCGCCCAGGCGGCCGCCGAGGCGATGCGCGAGCGGCTCGACAACCGGATCCTCCTCCAGGGCGAGGACACCCTGGGCGAACTGATCCGCGAGTTCGCCTCGGACGCGACCACCTGCCTGTTCGGCACGCTCTCGCTCTGGCAGGGCGTGGACGTGCCGGGCTCGGCCTGCCAGCTGGTGGTGATGGACCGCATCCCGTTCCCGCGGCCGGACGACCCGCTGATGAGCGCCCGCCAGAAGGACGTCGAACAGCGCGGCGGGAACGGCTTCATGGCGGTCGCGGCGACGCACGCGGCGCTGCTGATGGCGCAGGGCGCGGGCCGGCTGGTCCGTGCGGCCGACGACCGCGGGATCGTGGCGGTGCTCGACCCGCGGGTGGCGACCAAGCGGTACGGGGGCTTCTTCCGCTCCTCGATGCCGGAGTTCTGGTACACGACGGACCGCAACCAGGTGCGCCGCTCGCTGGCGGCGATCGACGCCTCGGCGGCGCCGGTCAGGCCGGTGGCGAAGCGGGGCTGAGAAGCCCCTGGAACGCCGGAGGGGCTCCCCGCGCACCCGCGGTGGAGCCCCTTCCCGGTGTGTGCCCGCGGGGCGCGCTCAGAGGCGGCGCAGCACCGCCACGACCTTGCCCAGGATGGTCGCGTTGTCGCCGTTGATCGGCTCGTAGGCGGGGTTGTGCGGCATCAGCCAGATCCGGCCGTCCTCGCGCTTGAGCCGCTTCACGGTGGCCTCGCCGTCGATCATCGCGGCCACGATGTCGCCGTTCTCGGCGACCGGCTGGCGGCGCACGGTGACCCAGTCGCCGTCGCAGATGGCGGCCTCGATCATCGAGTCGCCGCGCACGGTGAGCGCGAACAGCTCGCCCTCGCCGACCAGTTGGCGCGGCAGCGGGAAGACGTCCTCGACCGTCTGCTCGGCCAGGATCGGCCCGCCGGCGGCGATCCGCCCGACCAGCGGGACGTACGAGGTGGACGGCCGGCCGGCCGTCTCGGCGGTGTTCGGGCGGGCCACCTCGACGCCGCGGACCTCGTAGGCGCGCGGACGGTGCGGGTCCCGGCGGAGGAAGCCCTTGCGCTCCAGGGCCATCAGCTGGTGGGCGACCGAGGAGGTGCTGGACAGGCCGACGGCCTGGCCGATCTCGCGCATGGACGGCGGGTAGCCCCGGCGCTGGACGGAGTCCCGGATGACCTCGATGACGCGGCGCTGGCGCTCGGTGAGCCCGGCCTCGTCGGTCCGGATGCCGGGGGGGCGGCCGGGCATCGCGCGCGCCGGCGCCGGGTGGGCGTCGTCCAGGACGGGCGAATGTTCGATCGGCTGGTCGGGGACGCGGCTCGCGCTGGAAACGGCCGGGCCGGAGAGGCGGTGGTCTTCGCTACGGTCCATGCTGACGTCCACACTCTGCTGATTCGTGGTGCGCTGCCCCACCTTGAACTGGGAGTGTTCCTGCACCGGGATGGTGTTGCTTTCGATGGTGTTCACGGCGGCCCCTCTCGACGGCTGTCCTCTCCTTTTTCCAGCCCAACGCACCTCGTATCGAAAGGTTGCGCCAAACACACGTTCGAGTGAATTATTCGAGAGTTGGCTGACTCGATCAAGGCTTTGTTGTACATCGATCGAATGTTCGACCAGAGCTCGACTTCCGCAGTCTAATCGGCGTCGACACGCCAGGGGTGTTGCTTCCCCCCGAGGCCTACATCTAGTGGCTACAGTCCTCTCCGTGCCCAGTGGTAGTGGTCGCGGCGCATGATCAGCTTGCCGAGGCCCGGGGCGCATCGCATAGACTCGACCAGTCCGCACGTCCTGCCAGGGAGGGATCCTTCAGGTGCACTGCCCCTTCTGCCGGCACTCCGACAGCCGCGTCGTCGACAGCCGGACCACCGAGGACGGCAGCTCGATCCGCCGTCGCCGGCAGTGCCCGGACTGCGGCCGCCGCTTCACCACCGTGGAGACGGCCGCGCTGATGGTCATCAAGCGCAGCGGGGTCACCGAGCCGTTCTCCCGGGAGAAGGTCATCTCCGGCGTCCGCAAGGCCTGCCAGGGCCGCCCGGTCACCGAGGACGCGCTCGCCCTGCTCGGCCAGCGGGTCGAGGAGTGCGTGCGCGCCACCGGCAACGCCGAGCTGACCACCCACGACGTGGGACTGGCCATACTCGGCCCGCTCAAGGAACTCGACGTGGTCGCGTACCTGCGCTTCGCCAGCGTGTACCAGGCGTACGACGGACTGGAAGACTTCGAGGCCGCCATCGCGGAGATCCGCGCCGGCCGGCCCGCCGAGGCGGAGGGCGCCTGCGTGCCCGTTGCCGCCGCCGCGCCCTAGGAGGCGCCCCCGGCCCCGCGGGGCCCAACCGTGCCATGACGGCCCTCCGGGGCCCACGCGTGCCCGGAAATCGGGCACAGAACATCACAAACCGTGCGTAAGCGGGCGAGGCTCTCGCCTGCCCGCACACCGGAAGAACGAACCAGCGGTGCCCGGACTTTTCGGGGCACCACGGGCGTTTGCCCAGGAGTCGGGCGTTTGCCCAGGAGGAGGAGCGAGAAGTGACAGACACCACGAGCGGTTCCGCACGCGGGTCGAAGTCCGACAAGGCCACGGCGAAGGGTGCCGGCAAGGCCCCCAAGGGCGGCCTGCGGATGGAGCGCATCTACACCACCCCTGGCGTCCACCCCTACGACGAGGTCCGCTGGGAGCGGCGCGACGTCGTCATGACCAACTGGCGCGACGGGTCGATCAACTTCGAGCAGCGCGGCGTCGAGTTCCCCGACTTCTGGTCGGTCAACGCCGTCAACATCGTCACGTCCAAGTACTTCCGCGGCGCCGTCGGCACCCCGCAGCGCGAGTGGAGCCTCAAGCAGATCATCGACCGCGTGGTGCTCACCTACCGCGCCGCCGGCGAGAAGCACGGCTACTTCGCCGCCAAGGACGACGCCGAGATCTTCGAGCACGAGCTGACGCACGCCCTCCTCCACCAGGTGTTCAGCTTCAACTCGCCGGTCTGGTTCAACGTCGGCACCAAGCAGCCCCAGCAGGTCAGCGCCTGCTTCATCCTGGCCGTCGACGACTCCATGGAGTCGATCCTCGACTGGTACAAGGAAGAGGGCATGATCTTCAAGGGCGGCTCCGGCGCCGGCCTCAACCTCTCCCGCATCCGCTCCTCCAAGGAGCTCCTCACCTCCGGCGGCAACGCCTCCGGCCCGGTCTCCTTCATGCGTGGCGCCGACGCCTCCGCCGGCACCATCAAGTCCGGCGGCGCCACCCGCCGGGCCGCCAAGATGGTCGTGCTCGACGTCGACCACCCGGACGTCGAGGCCTTCATCGAGACCAAGGTGAAGGAGGAGGAGAAGATCCGCGCCCTGCGCGACGCGGGCTTCGACATGGACCTCGGCGGCGACGACATCGCCTCTGTCCAGTACCAGAACGCCAACAACTCGGTCCGCGTCTCCGACGAATTCATGACCGCCGTCGAGAACGGCACCGAATTCGGCCTGCGCGCCCGCCTCACCGGCGAGGTCATCGAGACCGTCGACGCGAAGAAGCTGTTCCGCAAGATGGCCGAGGCCGCCTGGGCCTGCGCCGACCCCGGAATCCAGTACGACTCCGTCATCAACCACTGGCACACCTGCCCGGAGTCCGGCCGCATCAACGCGTCCAACCCCTGCTCCGAGTACATGCACCTGGACAACTCCAGCTGCAACCTCGCCTCGCTCAACCTGATGAAGTTCCTGCGCGACGACGACACGTTCGACGCCGCCACCTTCGCCAAGGTCGTCGAGCTGGTCATCACCGCGATGGACATCTCCATCTGCTTCGCCGACTTCCCCACCGAGAAGATCGGCGAGACCACCCGCGCCTACCGCCAGCTCGGCATCGGCTACGCCAACCTCGGCGCCCTGCTGATGGCCACCGGCCACGCCTACGACAGCGAGGGCGGCCGCGCCCTGGCCGGCGCCATCACCTCCCTGATGACCGGCACCGCCTACCGCCGCGGCGCCGAACTCGCCGGTGTCGTCGGCCCGTACGACGGCTACGCCCGCAACGCGGCCCCGCACCAGCGGGTCATGAAGCAGCACGCGGACGCCTCGCTGGACGCCGTCTCCCTCGACGACCTCGACGCCCCGGTCTGGCTCGCGGCCAACAAGACCTGGCAGGACGTGCTGCGCCTCGGCGCGCAGAACGGTTTCCGCAACGCCCAGGCCTCGGTCCTCGCCCCGACCGGCACCATCGGCCTGATGATGGACTGCGACACCACCGGCGTCGAGCCCGACCTCGCCCTGGTCAAGTTCAAGAAGCTCGTCGGCGGCGGCTCGATGCAGATCGTCAACGGCACCGTCCCGCGCGCTCTCAAGCGCCTGGGCTACCAGGACGAGCAGATCGAGGCGGTCGTCGCCCACATCGGCGAGCACGGCAACGTCGTCGACGCGCCGGGCCTCAAGGCCGAGCACTACGAGGTGTTCGACTGCGCAATGGGCGAGCGCTCCATCTCGCCGATGGGCCACGTGCGGATGATGGCGGCGATCCAGCCCTGGATCTCCGGCGCCATCTCCAAGACGGTGAACATGCCGGCCGCCGCGACCGTCGAGGACGTCGAGGAGATCTACTTCGAGGCGTGGAAGATGGGCGTCAAGGCGCTCGCGATCTACCGCGAAAACTCGAAGGTCGGCCAGCCGCTCTCGGCCAAGAAGAAGGACTCCGAGGCCAAGGCCGAGGAGGCCCCGGCCGCCGCGGTGGTCGAGAAGGTCGTCGAGTACCGCCCGGTCCGCAAGCGCCTGCCCAAGGGCCGCCCGGGCATCACCACCTCCTTCACGGTCGGTGGCGCCGAGGGCTACATGACGGCCAACTCCTACCCGGACGACGGCCTCGGCGAGGTCTTCCTCAAGATGTCCAAGCAGGGCTCGACCCTCGCGGGCATGATGGACGCCTTCTCCATCGCCGTCTCGGTCGGCCTGCAGTACGGCGTGCCGCTGGAGACGTACGTCTCGAAGTTCACCAACATGCGCTTCGAGCCGGCCGGTCTGACCGACGACCCGGACGTGCGGATGGCGCAGTCGATCGTCGACTACATCTTCCGCCGCCTGGCGCTGGACTTCCTGCCGTTCGAGACCCGCTCGGCGCTCGGCATCCACTCCGTCGAGGAGCGCCAGCGCCACCTGGAGACGGGTTCGTACGAGCCGCTGGAGGCCGAGGAGCTCGACACCGAGAGCCTCGCCCAGTCCGCCCCCGTGCTCCCGGTGGCCGCCAGGCCCGCCCCGGCCCCGGCCGTGGAGGCGCCCAAGGCCCCGGTGCGGGAGGCCCACAACTCCACGGAGCTGATGGAGATCCAGCTCGGCCTGAACGCCGACGCCCCGCTGTGCCTCTCCTGCGGCACCAAGATGCGCCGCGCCGGCAGCTGCTACCTCTGCGAGGGCTGCGGCTCCACCAGCGGCTGCAGCTGATCACGCCCGACCCCGGTTCCCGCCGCTTGAGGTGAGAACGCGAAGCGGGGCGAGGACTTCACGGTCCTCGCCCCGCTTTTTTCGTGTCCAGGCTTCGATGTCAGCGGTGGGGCCGGGGCACCTTCGAGGAGACCGTGGCGGAGCGAATCGGAGACCGTAGTGTCAACCAGGGTTGACATTCTCGGAGGCGTCAACCAAAGTTGACAGCATGAGCGAGAGCGGAGAGCTCGCGGCAGCCGCGAGCAGCCGGGACCCCGCCGTGGGGCTCCGGTCGGTCCGTGCCCTGCGCGACCTGGCGGACCGCCTGGAGAAGCTCCAGGTGGGCAACGCCCGGGCGCAGGGCTGGTCCTGGCAGGACATCGCGGTCTGCCTCGGGGTGACCCGGCAGGCCGTACACAAGAAGTACGCCCGGCGCGCGGCCGGCCCGGAACAGGACGGAGACTGAGCGATGTTCGAGAGATTCACCGACCAGGCCCGGCACGTGGTGACCTCGGCCCACGAGGAGGCCGCGGCCCTGGGGCACGGGCACATCGGCACGGAGCACCTGCTGCTGGCCGTCCTCGGGGTGCCGGACGACCCGTCCGCCGCCGTCCTGATCGAGAGCGGCCTGGACCGGGAGACCGCGCGGCAGGCGGTGCGCAGGCTGCTCGGTCCGGGTGACGACGCCGCCGCGCTGGCCTCGATCGGGATCGACCTGGACGCCGTCCGGTCGTCGGTGGAGGCCGCCTTCGGGGAGGGTGCGCTGAATGCGCCCGCGGAGGAGGAGTCGAAGCGGCGCGGCTGGTTCAGGTCGGAGCCGAAGGGTGCGCGCAGCCGCTTCACGGGCCGGGCGAAGAAGGCGCTGGAGCTGTCGCTGCGGGAGTCGCTGCGGCTGAAGTCCGGTCAGATCGCGGTGGGTCACCTGCTGCTCGGGGTGATCCGGGAGGGCGACGGGCTCGGGGCGCGGGTGATCGTCGACCACGGGCTGGACCTGGGCGCCGTCCGGCAGGCGGTGGAGGCGAAACTGGCCTGAGTGGGGGCGTGCCAGGCGCGCGATTCATGGGCCGTCAGGCGTCGCGAATCGGTGTAGGCGGCGTGAATGAACGAGATTGACCGTCAACTGGCTGCTTGAGGGCAATGTCTGAATCGATATGATCGGCCGAAAGCGTGAATCGATCAGCCGCCCGGAGACGTTTCGCGACGCCGCCGGGCGGCCTCGTATGCGCTCGAACCACCGTCGGTGCCGCCATCGTCGCCGACCCGCCGCCCGAGCCGCCGCCGTTGTCGAGGACCGCACTGATGAGAGAAGCCACCAGCTCCGACGGCGGCCCGCGCCGGCCGCCCGCGCCGCGGACCGTCGGGCTGACCGCCGCGGCCGTCCTGCTCGCGCTGATCGCCGGGCCGGTCGGGATCGGCCGGGCGCTGGGCGCCCACCAGCCGCTGACCGCCCTCGCCGTCGGGGCCGTCGGCATCCTGTGGCTGATCGCCGTCGGCATGGCCGCGAGCGGGACCAAGCGCTCCCGGCGCCTGACCGAGGACCTCGCCGCCCAGCACCAGGAGACCACCGCCGCCCTTGTCCTCGCCGGCTCGGCCCGGCAGGCCGAGACCGCCGCGCACGACGCCGCCGCCTCCGCCAGGGCCGAGCGGGACGCCGCCCGCGCCGAGCGGACCCGCGCCGAGGCGGACGTCGCCGCCGCGCACGCCGAGCTGGCCCGGCTGCGCGCCGAGCTCGACGAGGAGCGGGCGCGGACGGAGGCCGCCACGGCGGCGGCCGACGCGGAGCGCGCGGACCTGGAGCGGCTCGCCGACGGGGTCCTGCCCGAGGTCGTGAAGAAGCTCCGGGGCGGCGTCTCCGTCGACAGCGCGCTGACCGCCCACCGCGCGCACCCCCAGTACGCGCTGCTGCGCGCCGTCGCGGAGGAGGTCGGCCGCGGCGAGCGGCTGCGGGCCGCCGCGCTCGCGGTGTGCGCGACCGCCGCCGGGCGCGTCCAGGCGCTGGCCACGAGCATGCACGCGGAGCTGCGCGAGATGCAGCACCGGCACGACGAGGAGGTCCTCGGCGACCTCCTGCGGCTGGACCACTCGACCGCCCAGGCGGGCCGCATGGCCGACAGCATCGCGGTGCTCACCGGAGCCCGGTCGGGCCGCCGCTGGGCCAAGCCGATCGCGGTGGAGTCGGTGCTGCGCGGCGCGCTCGGCCGGATCGGCGCCTACCAGCGGGTGCGGCTGCACAACGCCAGCACCGCGGCCGTCGCCGGGTACGCGGCCGAGGGCGTGATGCACGCGCTGGCCGAACTCCTCGACAACGCCACCAACTTCTCCGCCCCGCCGGCCGAGGTGCACGTCTACGTCGAGGAGGTGCCGGCCGGGCTGGCGGTCACCGTCGAGGACAGCGGCCTCGGGCTGAGCGACAGTTGGCTGCGCCGGGCCGAACGGGCCGTCTCCGCCGAGCCGTTGGACCTCGCGACGCTCTCCGCCGGTACCCGGCTGGGCCTCGCGGTGGTCGGCGTGCTGGCGCGCAAGCACGGCCTGCAGATCTCGTTCCGGCCGTCGGCGCGCGGCGGTACGGGCGTCGTGATGCTCGTACCGCAGCAACTGCTCACGCACGGCGCCCCGGCGCCCGCCCCGGTCCAGACGCCCGTCGCGGAGCCGGTGCGCCCGGCGCTCACCCCCGCACGCCCGGCGCCCGCCCCGCTGCCGCCCGCGCCCGCCACCCCGGCGGTCCCCGTACCGGCCGCGCCGGCCCCGCTGCCGCCCACGCCCACCCCGATCACCGACAGCGGCCTCCCGCAGCGCCGCCGCGGCCAGACCCTCACCGCCACCGCCCCCGCGGCGGCGGCCCCGTCCGCGAAGCCCGTCCGCGCGGACGCCTCGACGGCCGCCGCCCGGTTCGGCGCCTTCCGCCGGGCCGCCCAGCGCGCGGCGCAGGACGCCCCGACCACGGACACCGACACCACGCCCGACGCTTCCCCCGTCACCGAGAAGGACTCCTGATGAGCAGCGCGACCGACCGTGACCTCGACTGGCTGTTGGAAAACCTGCTGAGCGTCACCCCCGGCGCCCGGCACGCCCTGGTGCTCTCCGCCGACGGCCTCAAGCTGTGCCACACGTCGGGCCTCGGCACCGACCAGGCCGACCAGCTGGCCGCGATCGCCTCCGGACTGCAGAGCCTCGCGCACGGCGCCTCGATCGAGTTCGGCGACGGCACCGGCGGCGTCCGGCAGTCGATGACCGAGTTCCACGGCGGCATCCTGTGCATCGTGGCGGCCGGCGAGGGCGCGCACCTGGCCGTCGTCACGGACGACGAGGCGGACGTGGGCGTGGTCGGCCACAACATGCACGGCCTGATCGAGCAGATCGGCGTCCACCTGAGCGCGCCGGCCAGGTCGGCGGAGGACACCGGGACGCACGAGAGCGCCCGGGCATGAACGCCGGGCCGGTCCTGCCGGGTCGGGACGACGACCCGGACCGCCTCTACACGATCACCCGCGGCCGCAGCCGCTCCCCGGAGAACGCCTTCGACCTGGTCACGCTGATCGTCGCCGAGCGGGAGCCGGCGCCGGGCATGCAGTCGGAGCACGCGCGCATCCTGCGGATGTGCGAGGCCCCGACCGCCGTCGTAGAGGTCGCGGCGGAGCTGGCGCTGCCGGTCTCGGTGGTGAAGATCCTGCTCGGCGACCTGCTGGAGAGCGGGGCGGTCACCGCCCGGCACCCCCGGTTCGCGCCGAACAAGGCCCGGCTGCCCGATCTCGACACGCTGAAGCAGGTGCTGCATGGCCTCCAACGGCTCTGACCCGTCCGTGATCGCGGCTCCGACGGCGGACGCGCTGCCGGTGGCCCCGGCGACGGACGCCCTGCCGGTGGCCCCGGCGGCGGCTCCGACGGCGGACGCCCAGCCGGCGGCCCCGGCGACGGCAACGGTCCCGGCCACCGGCCGCACGCCGCTGCGCGCGACCGCCGACAACGCGCTGAAGATCGTCGTGGTCGGCGGCTTCGGCGTCGGCAAGACGACGCTGGTCGGCTCGGTCAGCGAGATCCGTCCGCTGAACACCGAGGAGGTCATGACGCGGGCGGGCGAGGGCATCGACCCGGCCGGCGCCTGGGGCAAGCGCTCCACGACGGTCGCCTTCGACTTCGGCCGGATCACGCTCTCCGACAGCCAGGTGCTCTACCTGTTCGGCGCGCCGGGGCAGGAACGTTTCTGGTTCCTGTGGGACCGCCTCTTCAGCGGCGCGCTCGGCGCGGTCGTCCTGGTGGACACCCGCCGTCTGGAGGAGTCCTGGTACGCCATCGACCGGCTGGAGCACCACGGCACCCCGTTCATCGTGGCCCGCAACAACTTCGGCGAGCCGACCCACACCCTGGAGCAGGTCCGCGAGGCGCTCGACCTTCCCGCGGAGGTGCCGTTGGTGGACTGCGACGCCCGGGACCGGGAGTCCGGCAAGCGGGTGCTGATCGAGCTGGTCGGCCACCTGGCCGCCCTCGCGGAGGCCGAGTTGGAGGCCTCGTCGGAGGTCGAGTTGGCGGCCGGGTTGGCGGCCGGGTTGGCGGCCGAGGCCGGACTCCCCGTGCGGCAGGCCGCACCCCTCGCAGAGCAGCCCGAATCCCCCGCGCAACAGTACGAGGAGAGCACCCCGTGACCGAGCCCGCCGTCACCCCGCCCCCGGGCTGCCCGGCGCACGCCGGCGCCACGCCGCTGTACGGGCCGCGCTTCCAGACCGACCCGGCCCAGCTCTACCGCGAGCTGCGCGCCCAGCACGGCCCGGTGGCCCCGGTCGAGCTGGCCGGCGGCGTCCCCGCCTGGCTGGTCATCGGTTACCGCGAGCTCCAGCTGGTGACCGGCCAGCCGCAGCTGTTCGGCCGCGACTCCGCCCGCTGGCACGCCTGGGACACCCTGCCCGCCGACTGGCCGCTGAAGCCGATGATGGCGCCCGTGCCGTCGATCCTGTACGCCGAGGGCGAGGAGCACGTGCGCCGCTCCCGGGCGGTCACCGACGCGCTGGCCGCGGTCGACCCGTACGAGCTGCGCAAGCACGCCGAGGAGATCGCCGACCGGCTGATCGACGGGTTCGCCGGCCGCGGCGAGGCGGACCTGGTCGCCGAGTACGCGCACCGGATGCCGCTGCTGGTGCTGTGCCGGGTGCTCGGCCTGGACGAGGACCAGGCGCCGGAGCTGATCGCGGCGTTGCTGACCATGCTGGACGGCGGCCCGGACGCCCCGGCCGGTGCGCAGCGGCTGCTGGAGCTGATGCTCGCCCTGGTGCGGGAGAAGACCGGGCACCCGGGGGCCGACGTCGCGTCGCGCATGCTGGAGCACCCGGCCGGGCTGACCGAGGACGAGGTGATGCGCGACCTGCGGGTGCTGCTGATCGCCGGCCACCAGCCGACCTCGTACTGGATCTCCAACGCGCTGCGCCTGATGCTCACCGACGAACGCTTCGCGGCCTCGCTCGCGGGCGGCCGGCGCAGCATCAGCCAGGCCCTCAACGAGGCGCTCTGGGAGGACACCCCGACGCAGATCTTCGCCGGCCGCTGGGCCGTGCGGGACACCCACCTCGGCGGCCAGCGGATCGCCGAGGGGGACATGCTCCTGCTGGGCTTCGCCGGGGCGAACTCCGACCCGTCGGTCCGCCAGCCGGACGGCCGGCCCGCCGAGGGCAACCGGGCGCACATGAGCTACTCGTACGGCGAGCACGGCTGCCCGTTCCCCGCGCAGGAGTCGGCCGAGGTGATCGCGACGACCGCGATCGAGGTGCTGCTGGACCGCCTGCCGGACCTGCGGCTCGCGGTGGCCGAGCACGCGCTGGTGTGGCGTCCTTCGGCCTGGGTGCGCGGGCTGATGGCGCTGCCGGTCTCGTTCACCCCGGGGCACGCGGCCTGACCGGCCCGCCGACGGATTCCCCGTCGCATGAACTCCGCGTCGTACGAACTCCCCGTCGTACGAACGTCCACAGCCTGAAGGAGAGTTGCCGATGACCGCGGCCCAGGCCCCGATCGTCCTCGACCCGCTGGCCCGCGACGCCGCCGCCGAGGGCGCCCTGCTGCGCGCCGCCGGTCCGGCGGTGCCGGTCGAGCTGCCCGGCGGGGTCGCCGCGTGGGCGGTGACCCGGCACGCCGCCGCGCGCGACCTGCTGACCGACGCCCGGCTGGTGAAGGACGCCGCGCACTGGGCCGCCTTCCAGCGCGGGGAGGTCCCGAAGACCTGGCCGCTGATCGGCCTCGCGGTGCCCGGCCCGAGCATGGTGACCACGGACGGCGCCGAGCACCGCCGGCTGCGGGCGCTGGTGGCGCAGGCGTTCACCCCGCGCCGGGTGGAGCTGATGCGCCCGCGCGTCGAGGAGATCACGCACCGGCTGCTGGACGCGCTCGCCGCGGGCGGGCCGGAGGTGGACCTGAAGACGGCGTTCGCGTTCCCGCTCCCGATGACGGTGATCTGCTCGCTGCTGGGCGTGCCCGAGTCGGACCACGGCGTGCTGCGCGACCTGTACGAGCGGTTCTTCGGCATCAAGCCGGATCCGGAGGGCATCCAGGCGACCATCGCCGGACTGAACGCCGTCGTCAACGACCTGGTGGCGCAGCGCCGTTCGGCGCCCGGTGACGACCTGGCGAGCGTGCTGCTGGCGGCGGACACCGAGGGCGGCAAGCTGACCGACGCGGAGGCGGCGGCGACCCTGCGGGTGATCATCGCGGCCGGGCACGAGACCACGGTGAACCTGATCGGCAACGCCGTCCGGGCGCTGCTGGCCCACCCGGACCAGCTGGCGCTGGTGCGTTCGGGGCAGGTGTCGTGGGACGCGGTGGTGGAGGAGTCGCTCCGCTGGACCCCGCCGACCAGCAACTTCCTGTTCCGTTTCGCGGCCGAGGACATCCCGGTCGGCGACACGGTGATCCCGGCGGGCGAGCCGGTGCTGATCTCGTACAACGCGATCGGCCGGGACCCGGCGCAGCACGGTGTGACGGCGGAGCTGTTCGACGTCACCCGGGACCCGTCCCGCCACCTGTCCTTCGGGCACGGCCCGCACGTCTGCCCGGGCTCGCCGCTGGCCCGGCTGGAGGCGGGGGTCGCGCTGCCGGCGCTGTTCGAGCGGTTCCCGGGGCTGTCGCTCGCGGTGCCGGACGGGGAGCTGCGGCCGAGCCCGTCGCTGGTGGTCAACAGCCTGCTGGAGCTGCCGATCCGGCTCTTTTGACGGGTGCCCGTACGGTTCGTCCCCCGCTGGCCGGCCGCCCGTCCCGTGCACGGACCTTGGCGGCGACCGGCGGCTGGGTTACCGTCGTCGGATCGGCCCCGCCGTCCGCATGCCGAGGGCAGGACGATCCAGAAGGTCGCGGGCGACATCGACGCCGCCTGGCCGCAGTAAGCCGTCTCCTCGGGACGAGGAGCACCTGGCGCGAGGGGCACCTGGCACAAGGGCCGCCTGGCACAAAGGCCGCCTGGCACGAGGACCACCTGCCGAGGGCGGTGCGGGGCCAC
>NZ_JBFBDY010000098.1:0-18726 GCF_040683475.1 Kitasatospora sp. NPDC093558
GGGGCCTTCGGGTTGAGTCGGTATCCGGCTACGACGCGAGCGGGTAGCGCGCGTCCAGGTCGTGGAAGATCGCGCCGTTGAGGACGAAGGCGCGCTTGCACTCCTCGACCACCCGGCGCCGCTCCATCTCGTCCATCGCCAGCCCGGCCGCGTCCAGCTTGGCGCGGTACTCGCGCTTGAAGGCCGCCGGGTTCTCGACCTCCTCGAAGACGTAGAACCGGACGCCGTCGCCCTTGCGCTCGAAGCCCCAGGTCTTCTCCGCCACGCCGCGGATGATCTGCCCGCCGGAGAGGTCGCCCAGGTAGCGGGTGTAGTGGTGCGCGAGGTACCCGGCCGGCCACTCGGCGGCCAGCTCCTCCACCCGCGCCACGTACGCGGCGGTGGCCGGCAGCGGCTCCAGCCCGTCCCGCCAGTCCGGCCCGCGCAGGTGCGCCAGGTCGCGCTCGATCGCGGCGGTGCGCAGCAGCGCCCGGTCGATGAACGGGCCCGCCAGCGGGTGCTGCGCCAGCTGCTCCGCGCGGCCCTCCAGCGCCCGGTAGACGAACCAGAGCTGGCCGGTGAGGTCGGCGTAGGCCTCGACCCCGAGCCGCCCGCCGAGCAGGCGGCTCATGAACGAGGACTGCTCGGCGGCCTCGTGCTCCTCGCTGCTGGCGGTGCGGAGCACGGTGGAGAACGGGACGGGCTCGGGCGTGGGCATGCGGCCTCCAGGGATCGGAATCGGGCCCGGCAGTTTTGGTTAGCCTAACCTAAGTCGACATCATGCCGACAGGGTGTCGGTAAACCACGATGCGTCAGACCCCCGGACACGGCAAGGGCCGGGGCCCGCGGACGAATCCGCCGACCCCGGCCCCGGGCTGTCCCGACCTACCCCGAACGACCTCGAACCGGCCTCGATCGAGATCGGAACGACGGCTCAGTGGCCGCCCTGGTCCGCCAGACGCTTGATCGAAGCGGTCACCTCGGCCTCGGCCTCGGCGCGGCCGACCCAGTTGGCGCCCTCGACGGACTTGCCGGGCTCCAGGTCCTTGTAGACCTCGAAGAAGTGCTGGATCTCCAGGCGGTCGAACTCCGACACGTGGTGGATGTCCCGCAGGTGCTCCCAGCGCGGGTCGGTCGCCGGGACGCACAGCAGCTTGTCGTCGCCGCCGGCCTCGTCGGTCATGTGGAACATGCCGATCGCGCGGCACTTGATCAGGCAGCCGGGGAAGGTCGGCTCGTCCAGGATCACCAGCGCGTCCAGCGGGTCGCCGTCCTCGCCGAGCGTGCCCTCGACGTAGCCGTAGTCGGCCGGGTAGCGGGTCGAGGTGAAGAGCATCCGGTCGAGCCGCAGACGGCCGGTCTCGTGGTCGACCTCGTACTTGTTACGAGAGCCCTTCGGGATTTCGATAAGGACGTCGAACTCCAACGGTTCCTCCAAGGTAGGGACTGACAGAATCCAAGTGTCTCCTACGGGAGCGAGTGCTCGGGAAAGGGGCCGGTCGGTGGGAGCAGGGGTCGGGGCGGGGCGTCGCCGGACGGGGACGGCCGCGGGACTGTTCGGGGTGGCGCTGCTGGTCACCGGGACGGTGCTGGGCGCGGGCGGCGGTGCGTACGCGCAGCCGTCCCCGATGCCGGGCGGGCACAGCACCGGACGCGGTCAGGGTGGTCAGGGCGACCAGGGTGGTCAGGGCAGCCAGGGCGGTCAGGGCAACCAGGGCGGCCAGGGGGATCAGGGCGAGCAGGGCAGGACCGGCCACGGCAAGGGCAAGCGCTCCGGCGACCCCGGCAACCAGGGCACGGCCGAGCCGACCACAGCGGCCGGCACCCCCGCCCCCAGCGGCAGCGCGTCCGCGCCCGCCCGCCCCGCCCCGGCACCGGGCGCCGTCCTCGCCACCGTCGAGGCCGGCCAGGACAAGAGCGGACTGCCCACCGCCCAGGGCCTCCAGCAGGCGCTCGCCGCCGCCCTCGCCGACCGCAGCCTCGGCTCCGTCACGCTCGCCGTCGGGGACGCCGCCGGCGGCCAACTCCTGTACGGCTCCAACGAGAACACCCCGGCGACGCCGGCCTCCACCACCAAGCTCGCCACCACGATCGCGGCCCTCTCGCTGATCCCCGGCGACACCCGGCTCACCACCCGCGTGGTCAAGGGCGCCGACCCCGGCGCGATCACCCTCGTGGGCGGCGGCGACCCGACGCTCACCGCGCTGCCCGCCGACCAGGTGCAGATCGCGGGCCAGCCCACGGACGCCGACACCGCCCCCGCTTCGCTCGACGCGCTCGCCCGGCAGACCGCCGCCGCCCTCAAGGAGAGCGGCACGACGACGGTCAAGCTGGACTACGACCTGTCGATGTACTCGGGCAGCCCGCAGCACAAGAAGTACGACGCCGAGAACATCCCGCTCGTCGTCCCGCTGATGGTCGACGAGGCCAAGGCCGACCCGAAGAGCCGCGAGGACGCGCCCGCGCGCGTCGCCGACCCGGCCGCGGCGGCCGCCGACGCCTTCGCGGCCCTGCTCAAGGCCCAGGGCATCACCGTCGACGGCAAGGCCAGGCCCGCCGCGGCCCCGGCCGCCGCCACCGCGCCCGTCCTCGGCCGGGTCGACTCGCCGACCGTCGCCCGGCTCGTCGAACGGCTCCTCACCACCTCGGACAACACCATCGCCGAGGCGATCGCCCGCCAGGTGGCCATCGCCGCGCACCAGCCCGCCAGCTTCGAGGGCGCCGCGACCGCGGTGAAGCAGGAACTCGCCCGGCTCGGCGTGCCGATGACGAATGTGACCATCAACGACGGCAGCGGCCTCAACCCCGACAACGCGATCCCGCCGGCCGTCCTGATCCAGCTCCTCGCCCTGGCCTCCTCGGACCAGCACCCCACCCTGCGCCCGGTCCTCACCGGCCTCCCGGTCGCCGGCTTCACCGGCACCCTCGGCAAGCGCTACGGCTCCGGCTCGGGCGCCGCCGACGCGGCCGGCCTGATCCACGCCAAGACCGGCACCCTGAACGGCGTCAACACCCTCGCCGGCACCGTCGTCGACGCCGAAGGCCGCCTCCTCACCTTCGCCGTCATGACCCGCACCCCTGCCGACCCGGACGTCGCCCGCGCCGCCATGGACCGCCTGGCCGCCCGCCTCGCCACCTGCGGCTGCCACTGACCAGGAGGCCTGGGGCCCTGTGTGAGGCGTGCGCCGGGGACCAGGGTTGCCGTGGCGGCCACAGCCGGTCCGGGGCCCGTCGGCTGCGGCCCGCGTGGTCACCGTTCGTGCGCTGCCGGGGCCGCGTCCTCGTCGGCTCGGGCCCTCCACCGCCCGCTGCCCAGGCCCGTTGCGCGGCCTGCCCGGACCGACCTCGGACGGGGCGGGGCGGGTGTGGTTGGGGGGTGGCGGGACGGGGCAGGGCGTGGGTGGGGTGGGTGGCTGCCCCGGGAGGGGTGGAGCACGTACGGTGAGGGCATGACGAGCGCGAGTGGCGGTTCTGACATGGTCGACTGGAATCTCGCGGTCGCTACCGCGACCCGGCTGGTGCGGCCGGGGCCGGAGGTGAGCCGGGCGGAGGCGGCGGCCGTGGTGGCCGAGCTGCGCCGGCACGCCCTGGCGGCCGAGGAGCACGTGCGGGCGTTCACCGGGATGCGCTCGTCGAGCCTGGCGGACGCCGCCGCGACGCCCGTCCTGGTGGTGGACCGTCCCGGCTGGGTGCGGGCCAACGTGGCCGGGTTCCGGACGGTCGTCCAGCCGCTCGTGGAGAAGCTCCAGGCCCGCCGGGCGAACGGCGCGGCCGCGGGCGTGCTCGGTTCGGTGGGGGAGAAGGCCACCGGCATCGAGGTGGGCGCGCTGCTGGCGTTCCTGGCGACCAAGGTGCTCGGCCAGTACGAGACGTTCGCCCCCGCGGAGCCCTCGCTGGAGGCGCCGGACAGCCCGGCCGCCCTGTTCGACAAGCCGCGGCTCGGTCCGGCCGGGCCCGGTCCCGGCCGGCTGCTGCTGGTGGCGCCGAACATCGTGCACGTCGAGCGGGAGCTGGACGTCGACCCGTCCGACTTCCGGCTCTGGGTGTGCCTGCACGAGGAGACCCACCGCACGCAGTTCACGGCGGTGCCCTGGCTGCGCGACCACATCCAGTCCGAGGTGCAGTCCTTCCTGGGCGAGACGGACGTCGACCCGGGCGCCCTGCTGGACCGCCTGCGGGACGCGGCCGGCGCGCTGGGCGGCGGCCTGTCGGGGGTCGGCGGCCGGGAGCCCTCCGGTGCGGCGTCCACCGGGCTGCTGGAGATCGTCCAGACGCCCGCGCAGCGCGAGATCCTGGGCCGCCTGACGGCGGTCATGTCGCTGCTGGAGGGCCACGCGGACGTGGTGATGGACGGGGTCGGCCCCTCGGTGGTGCCGACGGTCGCGGAGATCCGGGAGAAGTTCCAGCAGCGCCGGGACCGCGGCGCGAACCGGCTGGACCTGGTCCTGCGCCGGCTGCTCGGGATGGACGCCAAGCTGCGCCAGTACCAGGACGGCGCGGTGTTCGTCCGGGGCGTGGTCGAGCGGGTCGGGATGGAGGGGTTCAACCGGGTGTGGACGTCCCCGAACACCCTCCCGACCAAGGAGGAGATCCACGACCCGGCCGCCTGGGTCGCCCGCGTCGCCCGCTGACGGGGCAGCAGCGGACCGCCGCCGGTCGGCGGCGGTCAACCGGGTTTCAAACCCGTTCGTACGAGTGGTCCAATCGGGCAGACCGAGGGAGAAGATACGTTTCTCCATTCACCCGAACGTGGGACGGTGGTCGTACCGGTGGCGCGGGTGGCGTAGCGGGTCGCTCCTTTCTGCCACCATCTGTGAGCGCCCGGTAACAGGGTGCTCATATCGGCGCGGCCCCCGCCGCGCCCCACTGCCGTCCTGTCCCCCCTCCGTCGAGGAGTCGTCCGCCGTGGGCCCACACCCCGCCGTCGCCGCGATACGCCTGGCCGTCCGCCGCACGCTCACCGACCTCGCCGCCGAGGCCGGTTCCACCTTCACCGCGCCCGCCCGCGAGGCCCGCGAGCGCGCGGCCGACGCGCCGCTGGTCGGTGCCGCCGTCGGCACCACGCTGATCGGCAACGCCGCCCGCCACCCGTCCGGGCTGCCCCGCACCCCGGCCGCCCCCGGCTCGCCGCTCGTCCTGGTCGCCGTCAGCGGCGGCGCGGACTCCATGGCGCTGGCCATCGCCGCCGCCTTCGAAGCCCCGAAGATCGGCCTGCGGGTCGGTGCCGTCACCGTCGACCACGGGCTGCAGGAGGGCTCCGGCGAGCGCGCCGCCCAGGTCGCCGAGCGGCTGCGCTCGCTGGGCCTGGACCCGGTCGAGGCGATCCCGGTCCGGGTCGGCCGCGGCGGCGGCCCGGAGGCGGCCGCCCGGGACGCCCGCTACGCCGCCCTGGACGAGGCCGCCGAGCGCCACGGCGCGATCGCGGTGCTGCTCGGCCACACCCGGGACGACCAGGCCGAGACGGTCCTGCTGGGCCTGGCCCGCGGCTCGGGCGCCCGCTCGCTGGCCGGGATGCCCGCGCAGAAGGGCCGCTACCGCCGCCCGCTGCTGGAGCTGGACCGGGCCGCCACCCGGCAGGCCTGTTCCGCGCAGGCGATCCCGGTCTGGGACGACCCGCACAACACCGACCCCGCCTACACCCGCTCCCGGGTGCGCCACGAGGTGCTGCCGGTGCTGGAGAAGCACCTCGGCGGCGGAGTGGTCGAGGCGCTGGCCCGCACTGCCCGGCTGTTCCGCGACGACGCCGACGCGCTCGACCAGTGGGCGGCCCTGGCCGAGCGGGACCTGCGGACCGGCGAGGACGCCCTGGACGCCGCGAAACTGGCCGAGCTGCCGCCCGCCGTCCGCCGCCGGGTGCTGCGGCGGGCCGCGCTGCGGGCGGGCTGCCCGGCCGGCGACCTGTTCGCCCGGCACCTGGAAACCGTCGACCTGCTGGTCACCGGATGGCGGGGTCAGGGGCCGCTGCACCTACCCGGGGGCGTCGAGGCCACCCGCAGGTGTGGCACGCTGGTCTTTCGGCGACAGGGCGACTGACGGGCGGGCATGCCCCGGGGGAGCCGGCCGCCGGCCACACAGACCCCGAACGTTTGAGGACGTATCCCCGGTGGACCAGAACGACATGGGCGCTGACCTCGCGAAGGTGCTCATCAGCAAGGACGAGATCGACGCCAAGCTCCTTGAGCTGGCCGAGCGCATCGACCGGGACTACGCAGGCAAGGACCTGCTGATCGTCGGCGTCCTCAAGGGTGCCGTGATGGTCATGGCCGACCTCGCCCGGGCCCTGCACTCGCAGGTCACCATGGACTGGATGGCCGTGTCGTCCTACGGCATGGGCACCAAGTCCTCCGGCGTGGTGCGGATCCTCAAGGACCTGGACACCGACATCGCCGGCCGGGACGTCCTGATCGTCGAGGACATCATCGACTCCGGTCTGACGCTGTCCTGGCTGCTGGGCAACCTGGGCTCGCGCGGCCCGGCCTCGCTGGAGGTCTGCACTCTGCTGCGCAAGCCGGACGCGGCCAAGGTCGAGATCGACGTGAAGTACGTCGGCTTCGACATCCCCAACGAGTTCGTGGTGGGCTACGGCCTGGACTACGCGGAGAAGCTGCGCAACCTCCCCTTCATCGGCACCCTCGCCCCGCACGTCTACGGCGGCTGAGGGCCTCGTTCGGGCTACGGGCGGGAACAGTAGGTTGTTCCCGCCCGTTGACCGGGGGGACTGAAGAACACCAGCCGTGTCGCCGTGCTCCCGCCATGGGCGGGTCCGACTGCGGTACGGTCCAATAAACCGCTCTTCACATGAGCACCGATTCCGGATGCGCCGCGGCCCACAGCCCCCCGGCGCCGCTGAGTGGCAGGAGGGACGGGGCGGCAACGCCCCGCATGGATGGACGTCAAGCGATACTTCCGTGCGCCGATCATGTGGATCGTGCTGGCCGTCCTCGCCGTCATCGTTTTGATGCAGGTCGTTTCGGACTCGAA
This sequence comes from Kitasatospora sp. NPDC093558, assembly GCF_040683475.1. Lineage (NCBI taxonomy): Bacteria > Bacillati > Actinomycetota > Actinomycetes > Kitasatosporales > Streptomycetaceae > Kitasatospora > Kitasatospora sp. NPDC093558. The sequence continues at coordinate 6,961 of NZ_JBFBDY010000098.1, forward strand.
CGGCTACAAGACGGTGGACACCGGTCAGGTCGTCGCGGCGATCGACGCGAAGCAGGTCAAGTCCGCGCAGATCACCACCGGTGACTCGAACACGATCAAGATCCAGCTGAAGGACGGCGCCACGCTGTCCAACGCCGGTACGGGCAAGACCCCGTCCGGCAGCAAGTTCCAGGCCTCGTACATCGGCGACCAGGGTGTCGCGATCGCCGACAAGCTGCAGGCCCAGATCAACGACAACGACCCGAACACGCTCGCCGAGGGCTACACCATCAGCCCGGAGAAGCAGAGCACCTTCGTCAGCCTGCTGCTGTCGATGCTGCCGATCGTGATCATCGTCCTGGTCTTCCTGTTCCTGATGAACCAGATGCAGGGCGGCGGCTCCCGGGTCATGCAGTTCGGCAAGTCCAAGGCCAAGCTGCTCACCAAGGACACCCCCAAGACCACCTTCGCCGACGTCGCCGGCGCGGACGAGGCGGTCGAGGAGCTCCACGAGATCAAGGAGTTCCTGCAGGAGCCGGCCAAGTTCCAGGCCGTCGGCGCCAAGATCCCCAAGGGCGTGCTGCTCTACGGCCCGCCCGGGACCGGCAAGACCCTGCTGGCGCGCGCCGTCGCGGGCGAGGCCGGGGTGCCGTTCTACTCCATCTCCGGTTCGGACTTCGTCGAGATGTTCGTCGGCGTCGGCGCCAGCCGCGTCCGCGACCTCTTCGAGCAGGCCAAGGCGAACGCCCCGGCGATCGTCTTCGTCGACGAGATCGACGCCGTCGGCCGGCACCGCGGCGCGGGCCTCGGCGGCGGTCACGACGAGCGCGAGCAGACCCTCAACCAGCTGCTGGTCGAGATGGACGGCTTCGACGTCAAGGGCGGCGTGATCCTGATCGCCGCGACCAACCGCCCCGACATCCTGGACCCGGCGCTGCTGCGCCCGGGCCGCTTCGACCGCCAGATCGCGGTGGAGCGCCCCGACCTCCAGGGCCGTCTGGACATCCTCAAGGTGCACCAGAAGGGCAAGCCGATCGCGCCCGACGTCGACCTGTCGGCCGTCGCCAAGCGCACCCCTGGCTTCACCGGCGCGGACCTGTCGAACGTCCTCAACGAGGCCGCTCTGCTGACCGCCCGCTCGGACAAGAAGCTGATCGACAACGGCATCCTGGACGAGGCGATCGACCGCGTCGTGGCCGGTCCGCAGAAGCGCACGCGGATCATGTCCGACAAGGAGAAGAAGATCACCGCGTACCACGAGGGCGGTCACGCCCTGGTCGCGGCGGCCTGCCAGTACAGCGATCCGGTGCACAAGATCACCATCCTGTCCCGCGGCCGGGCCCTCGGCTACACGATGGTGCTGCCGGACGAGGACAAGTACTCCACCACCCGCAACGAGATGCTCGACCAGCTGGCGTACATGCTGGGCGGCCGCGCGGCGGAGGAACTGGTCTTCCACGACCCGACCACCGGTGCCTCGAACGACATCGAGAAGGCCACCGCGACGGCCCGGGCCATGGTCACCCAGTACGGCATGACCGAGCGCCTCGGCGCGATCAAGTTCGGCACCGACAACTCGGAGCCGTTCCTGGGCCGCGAGATGGGCCACCAGCGCGACTACTCGGAAGAGGTCGCCGGGCTGGTCGACGAAGAGGTCAAGAAGCTCATCGAGGCCGCGCACAACGAGGCCTGGGAGATCCTGGTCGAGAACCGCGACGTGCTCGACAACCTCGTGCTGGAGCTCCTGGAGAAGGAGACCCTGAACAAGGAGCAGATCGCCGAGATCTTCGCCCCGATCGTCAAGCGCCCGGCCCGGCCGGCCTGGACGGGCTCCTCCCGTCGCACGCCGTCCACCCGGCCGCCGGTGCAGTCGCCCAAGGAGCTGGCGCTCACCAACGGCGCCGCCGCCACGGCCGACACCGCTCCGGTCGACATCGTGAAGCTCCCGCCGCTGCCGTCCGCCGAGCCGCCCGCGGAGGGCTGATCCGGCGGTCCGGGCGGAGCCCCGGACGGAATGGATGCCGCGTCACCAGGGTTTGTACCCTGGAGGCGCGGCATCCGTGCTGTTCGCCCCCACGTTCCCCCCTTAGTAAGCGAGGCCCGCATGATCGACCCGGTGACTCTCGACGGCCCGTCCGTCGTCGGGACCTTCGACCAGAAGCGGGCCGAGAACGCCATCCGCGAGCTCCTGCTCGCCGTGGGGGAGGACCCGGACCGCGAGGGCCTGCTGGAGACGCCGGCCCGCGTCGCGCGCGCGTACAAGGAGATATTCGCGGGCCTCTGGCAGGAGCCGGAGGACGTCCTGACGACCACCTTCGACCTCGGCCACGACGAGATGGTGCTCGTGAAGGACATCGAGCTGACGTCCGTCTGCGAGCACCACCTGGTGCCGTTCCGCGGGGTGGCGCACGTCGGGTACATCCCGTCCACCAGCGGCAAGATCACCGGCCTGTCCAAGCTGGCCCGGCTGGTCGACGTCTACGCCCGCCGGCCGCAGGTGCAGGAGCGGCTGACCAGCCAGGTCGCCGACGCGCTGATGCGGATCCTGGAGCCGCGGGGCGCCATCGTCGTCGTCGAGTGCGAGCACATGTGCATGTCGATGCGCGGGATCCGCAAGCCGGGTGCCAAGACCATCACGTCCTGCGTGCGCGGGCAGCTGCGCGACCCGGCCACCCGGGCCGAGGCGATGAGCCTCATCATCGGGCGCTGAGGGGCGGCAGGGGCCTCAGGGCAGCAGGGGGGCGCTCAGAGGGCCTCGTGCTCGGCGTGCGCCGGTGCCGGGGTGCCCAGGGCGTTGCGGCGCTCGGGCATCCGCAGCTGCACCATGCGCCGCCACCCGAACGCGCGGTCGTACAGGTAGAGGGCGTGCACCCCGAGGGTGACGACCGCCAGCTGCCAGCGCGGCCAGCGCAGGATCCGCGCCATGCGCGCGGTCACCGCGAGGCCGACGTCCCGGTGGGTGCGGATCTCGCCGCGGGCGCTGGTCTCCAGGACGTGCCGGATGTACGGGCCGTGGCCCTCGGCCCGCAGCCGCAGCAGCTCCTCGTGGCAGTACGCGAGGTGGTTGTCCTCGTCGGCGGAGATCATCCGCATCGCGCGGCCGAGGTCGGGGTTGTCGCCGTACACCTTGACCAGCTGGCGCATCTGCTCGGCCGCGCGCTGCTCGGTGACCCGGCTGTGCGCGAGGTAGGTGATGATCTCGCGGTCGGTCAGCGGGAGGTCGCTGTTCAGCCGTTCGTGGGACAGGCCGACGCCCTTGGCCTCCAGCAGCATGCAGTAGTCGGCGTCGGCGGGGACGGCGACCTTGGGCAGGCCGCGCTTGTTCAGCAGCTGGGTGAAGATCCGGCCGTGCTTGCGCTCGTCGGCGCCGTGCCGGGCGACCTTGGGGGCGAGGACCGGGTCCCGGGTGAGCGTGGTGATCCGCTCGTTCTCCCAGCCGCCCTGGTCCTCGCCGCCGGCCGCGATGCTGCAGAACAGCTGGTAGGCCTGGTCGTTGCGGTAGATCTCGTTGAAGAGCGAGCGGGTGCTCAGCACGGCGCCTCCTGCGCGGATCCGGGGCGGCGCCCGCCGGGGGTCGGACGGGCGGCCGCGATACGTTCCCCCAAGTCCGCCGGCCGGGCGGACCGACCGGCGGGTAATCACCCGCGTGCGCTAGCCGAGGTGCGCGCCCATCCACTCCAGGGAGGCCGGCAGCTCGCGGATCCAGCTGTCCCAGTTGTGGCCGCCGTCGTCCAGGTAGAGCGACTCGACCTTGAACTGCGGGCTGGTCGCGGCGGCCTGCTGGGCCTGCTCGACGAACTGGACGGTCTGCGGGTAGTCGGCCTCCTTGCGCGTGGAGACCACCAGGAGGTTGAGCGCCGGGGCGGGGAGGTTCTGCAGCCGCCAGCCGAGGTCGCTCTGCTGGGCGAGACTCTTGTCGCCGTTGAAGAGGTTGCCGCTGGTGAACTGGTCCTCACGCACGGTGAAGTCGCCGTGCAGGCCGACGGAGCTGCCGTAGACGCCCGGGAAGCGCATCGCCAGCCGCATCGCGCAGCTGCCGCCGGTGGAGTAGCCGAAGACGCCCCAGGAGCCCGCCGAGCGGCCGATCCGGTAGGTGGTGCTCAGCGCCTCCGGGACGTCCTTGACGAACCAGGTCTCGGTGCGGGGGCCGCCGGGGACGTCCACGCACTCGGTGTCGCGCGGCGGGGCGACGGTCGGACGGGCCAGGACGATGATCGTCGGCGGCATCTTGCCGTTCTTCTGCAGGTCGGCCGCGGTCTGGACGACCGGCAGCTCCTTCAGCATGTTCAGCGTGGTGCCGGGGAAGCCGGCGATGCCCAGCATGACCGGGAAGCGGACCAGGGCGAACTTCGGGTCGAAGTACTCCGGCGGCAGGTAGACGAACATCTGGTCGGAGTAACCGGTCTCCTTGCCCGAGACCCGGACCGATTCGATCTTGCCGACCTCCTCGGGGGCTCCCTTGGGCAGGTTGGGGGCCGTCTCCAGGCCGCCCTCGGTGGTGGGCTGGATCAGCGCGTCCGAGACGGGGGTGCCGCCCTTGTGGTTCTCGTTGCTGGTCAGGACGAGCTTCGCGCCGCCGGGGTTGAGCAGGTCGTCCCAGGAGGTGTAGAACCCGAAGGAGTTGTTCACCGACAGCGCCAGCACGGCCAGGACGGACGCCTGAGTGACCGTCAGCAGGCCGATCCGGCCGAGGACCGGCAGCGGGCGCTGCCGGGCCAGCCGGGGCCAGATCCAGAGGGTGGTGATGAGAGCCGCAGCGCCGAGTGCGAGCAGCGAGTTCACCAGCGCGTCGCTGGTCAGTTCCATGCCGTCGGCCTTCCGATGGGACCCTGTCGGTGCACGCTTCATCGTCTGGCGGTCCGTCAGCCGGGGCCACCGCGGATAGGCTGTCCGGACGCCGGGGCCGTCCGGGAGGCCGGGGGACGAGCGGGGGCAACCGGCGCCCTAGAATGCGGCGTCCACCGTACGTAACGCGTCCCGGAGGTCCGCGTCGCGCCACGCGACGGTGACCCCCGGCTTCCACCCCCGGCTCGATCGCAGCGCGCCCAGAAACCGGTTTACCCCCCGTTTCCGGTTCCTTTGTGTGCGTATGGCCTGATGAAGGAAAAGGCATGAAGGTCCATCACACGTGCTCCCCCGGAGTGACAGGACAGCCCCCCGCAGCCTCTACGCTGAGCTCCCATGAGTGTTCCCGTGTCCGATGAGCCGAGCCCCGAGCAGCCGCGCCGCCGCCGCGGACTGCAGACGCTGCGCAACCAGGCCGCTGCCGTCCCGAGGGCCTGGCTGCCCGGTGCGGTCGGCTACGCCTGTCTGCTGATCGGACTGGTGGACATCGCCAGCGCGGTGTTCCCCAAGCTCCGGCACACCAAGATGCACACCGTCGCCGGACAGCTGCCGGGCGGGACCACCTCCCTGGCCGCGGTCGGCACGCTGATGGTCGGCCTCCTGCTGGTGCTGCTCGCGCACGCGCTGCGCCGGCGCAAGCGCCGGGCCTGGCGCGCGGTCTGCGTCCTGCTGCCGGTCGGCGCCGCGCTGCACATCGTGCGCTGGCACCAGATCGGCCCGGCCGTCGTCTCCCTCGTCGTCCTCGCCGTGATGCTCGTGCACCGCCGCGAGTTCTACGCCAAGGCCGACCCGCGCACCCGCTGGCGCGCGCTGGTCAACCTGATCGCCATGGGCGTCGTCAGCGGCCTGCTCGGCCTCATGATCGTCAGCGTCCGGACCCGCTACGAGGTCGGCCACCCCGGCCTGTACGAGCGGCTCCAGCACGTCGCCTACGGCCTGTTCGGCTTCGAGGGCCCGATCCGCTACACCAACGAGCGGATGTCCGACCTGGTCGCCTACCTGCTCGGCGGGCTCGGCCTGCTGACCGCCTTCACCACCGCCTACCTGGCGCTGCGCCCGGGCAAGCCCAAGCCCGAGCTCACCCCGGAGGACGAGGAGAAGGTCCGCGGCCTGCTCGACCGGCACGGCGAGCGCGACTCGCTCGGCTACTTCGCGCTGCGCCGCGACAAGAGCGTGCTCTTCTCGCCCACCGGCAAGGCCGCCATCTCCTACCGGGTGGTCTCCGGCGTGATGCTCGCCTCCGGCGACCCGGTCGGCGACGTCGAGGCCTGGCCCGGCGCGATCAAGGTCTTCATGGCCGAGGCCCGCGAGCACGCCTGGGTGCCCGCCGTCATGGGCTGCAGCGAGGTCGGCGGCGAGGTCTGGACCCGCGAGGCGGGCCTGGACGCGCTGGAGCTCGGCGACGAGGCGATCGTCGACACCGCCGCGTTCTCGCTCTCCGGCCGCGCCATGCGCAACGTCCGCCAGATGGTCAAGCGGATCGAGCGCAACGGCTACTCCTGCAAGGTGCGCCGCGTGCGCGACCTCGAACTCGACGAGAAGTACCGGATCGCCGACGCCGCCGCCCGCTGGCGCGGCACCGACACCGAGCGCGGCTTCTCGATGGCCCTCGGCCGCTTCGGCGACCCGCTCGACGACGACTGCGTCGTGGTCACCGCCCACAAGGAGCCCGAGGAGGGCGAGAGCGGCGACGACCTCAAGGCCGTGCTGCACTTCGTCCCGTGGGGCCCGGACGGCATCTCGCTGGAGCTCATGCGCCGCGACCGCGCCGCCGACCCCGGCCTGAACGAGCTGCTGATCGTCGCGGCCCTCCAGGAGGTGGGCGCCCTGGGCATCCGCCGGGTCTCGCTCAACTTCGCGATGTTCCGCTCGGCGCTGGCCCGCGGCGAGCGGATCGGCGCGGGACCGGTGCTGCGGGCCTGGCGCGGCCTGCTGGTCTTCCTGTCGCGCTGGTTCCAGATCGAGTCGCTGTACAAGTTCAACGCCAAGTTCCAGCCCGAGTGGGAGCCGCGCTTCCTGGTGTTCCCGAGCACCCGCGACCTGCCGCGGATCGGCTTCGCCGCGATGCAGGCCGAGGCCTTCATCACCCTCGGCATGCCGCGCTTCGGCCGCAAGCGCCAGCGCGAGGGCCTGATGCCGGCCTCCGCCGCCCGCGAGGTCACCGAGGCCGCCTGAGGCACCGCAGGACCGAACGGGGCCCCCGCCGAGAATCCTCGGCGGGGGCCCCGTTCGATAATGGGGGACATGAGCGAGCGCAGCGAGCGAGTCATTGAAGGGCGCGTGTGGGCGAATGCCCTCGCCGAGCGAAGCGAGGCGGGCGCATGAGTGATTCGCCGTCCTTCTCCGTTCCGGCCGGACTGCCGCGGCTCGGCCGCTGCGCCGTGATGGGCGTGGTCAACGTCACGCCCGACTCCTTCTCGGACGGCGGGCTGTGGCACGACCCGGCCCGCGCGATCGCGCACGGGCTCGCGCTTCGGGCCCGCGGCGCGGACCTGGTGGACGTCGGCGGCGAGTCCACCCGGCCCGGCTCCCAGCGGGTGACCGAGGAGGAGGAGCTCGCCCGGGTGCTGCCCGTCGTGCGCGAGCTGGCCGACGCCGGGGTCGTGGTCTCCATCGACACCATGCGCGCCTCCGTCGCCGAGCGGGCCGTCGCGGCCGGCGCCGCGCTCGTCAACGACGTCTCCGGCGGGCTCGCCGACCCGGCCATGGCCCGCGTCGTCGCCGAGACCGGGGTGCCGTTCGTGGTGATGCACTGGCGCGGGCAGTCCGCCGACATGGACCGGCTGGCCGTCTACGGTGACGTCGTCGCGGACGTCGTCACCGAGCTGACCACGCGGGTGGACGCGCTGGTGGCGGCCGGCGTCAAGGAGGAGCAGCTGATCCTCGACCCGGGGCTGGGCTTCGCCAAGACCGCCGAGCACAACTGGGCGCTGCTCGGGCGGCTGGACGCGCTCACCGCGCTCGGCCGTCCCGTCCTCGTCGCCGCATCGCGCAAGCGGTTCCTGGGTACGCTGCTCGCCGACCCGGAAACCGGGGAGCTGCGCCCGGCCAGGGAGCGCGACGACGCGACCGCTGCGGTGTCGGTGCTCTCGGCCAGGGCCGGGGCGTGGGCGGTGCGGGTGCACGACGTGTCCGGCACGGCGGATGCCGTCCGGGTGGTCGCCGCCTGGCAGCGCGCGGCGCGCTTGGGGTAGGACGGGAGGGTCTGTGGCAGGTGACGGCAGGTTGAGCGGGGCCGCGGCGGGACGGGCGCGCGAGGCGGACGTGGAAGCCGTGCTCGCGGCGAACCGGGCGCTCTACGAGGCGCTGGAGCGCGGGGACCTGGAAGCGGTCGAGGACGCCTGGCTGGGCGCCGCGGACGCCGACGACAAGGGCGGCGTGGTGTGCGTGCACCCGGGCTGGCCGGTGCTGCGCGGCCGGGCCCAGGTGACCCGGTCGTACATGCTGATCATGATGAACACGGAGTACATCCAGTTCTTCCTGACCGATGTCGAGGCCGAGGTGCACGGTGATGTGGCCCTTGTCACGTGCACCGAGAACATCCTCTCCGGCGGCGAGGCCGAGGAGGAGGGGGAACTCGGTCCGCTGGTCGGCGGAAAGGTCGTCTCGACGAATCTCTTCCGGCGTACCCCGGCCGGGTGGAAGCTCTGGTCGCACCACGGCTCACCCGTGCTGACCAGCGGGGACGAGGACGACGAGGACTGAGCGGACGGGCCCGGGGAAAACACCGCCGAATCGTCGCCCGGGAATTTCGAAGTGGTCACCGAACGTTCACGTCAATCGCCGATTCGGCGCGCGTGGCGACGGTTCGTGCCGGGTAGGACGGTCAGACGTCGTCTGTGCCCGCAGGTAGATTCGAAACGGAGTGGCGGGCCGCCCGCCCGCCTCCGCCCTGCTCGTCCGTGCCTTTTCCTCGGGCGGGGCCCGTCCGACTGGGAGCAGTGATTCGTTTGCTGGACCGCGTCACCCTGCGGGGCCTGCGAGCCCGGGGCCACCACGGCGTCTTCGAGCGCGAGCGCGCCGAGGGCCAGACCTTCGTGGTCGACCTCGTGCTGTACCTGGACACCCGCCCCGCCGCGTCCGGAGACGACCTGACCCGCACGGCGCACTACGGGATCGTGGCCGAGGAGGTCACCGCGATCATCGCCGGGGAGCCGGTCGACCTGATCGAGACCCTGGCGCAGCGCATCGCCGACCAGTGCCTCAAGCACGATGCGGTGGAGGAGGTCGAGGTGACCGTCCACAAGCCGGACGCCCCGATCACCGTGCCGTTCGACGACGTGACCGTGACCATCCACCGGACGCGCGCATGACCGCAGCCGCGCGCCCGGTACCCGATGCAGAGGAATCTCGATGAACAGCGACCCGACCACCTCGCCGACCACGTTCGACCTGGAGAGCCGGGTGGATTCCGCCGACACGACCCTGCACAGCCAGCGCTGCGCGGTGATCGCCCTCGGCAGCAACCTGGGCAACCGCCTGGACACCCTGCAGGGTGCCGTGGACGCCCTCGCGGACACCCCCGGGCTGAGGATCAAGGCCGTCTCCGCGGTCTACGAGACCGAGGCCGTCGGCGGGCCCGACGAGCAGCCCAACTACTACAACGCGGTCGTCGTGCTGCGCACCTCGCTGCCCCCGCGCGACCTGCTGGAGCGCGGCAACGCGATCGAGGACGCCTTCGGGCGGGTGCGGACGGTCCACTGGGGCCCGCGCACCCTGGACGTCGACATCCTGGCGTACGAGGGCGTCGTCAGCGACGACCCGCAGCTGGTGCTGCCGCACCCGCGCTCGCACGAGCGGGCCTTCGTGCTGGCGCCGTGGCTGGACGCCCAGCCGGAGGCCGAGGTGCCCGGGCACGGGCAGGTCTCCGTGCTGCTGGAGAAGCTCGGCGGCCCGGACGCCCAGGGCGTGCGCCGGCGGGACGACATCCGCCTGACGCTGCCGGAGTAGCGGCGCCCGGACCCGGTGGCCGGGGAACTCGGATGGCGGCCCGGCCGTACGAGTAGGTGTCCGCCGTCCGCGCGGGTGTCCGCCCGGCCGGGCCCGGTCCGGTGGCCTGGCGCCGCCGCACCGGGCTCCCGGGCGGCCGGCCGTCTCTGGTACCCCGGGAAGGACCTCCTCCGCGTGAAGCTGCTTCGCCTCCGCCTGCTGATCGGCATCACCGCCGCCACGACGGCGCTGTCGTGGGCCGGCGCCAAGCTGTGGGCCTCCCTGGACACCCTGCCGGCCGTGCCGGCGGCGGCGCCGGTGGTGCTGGCCGCGGTGGCGGTGATCCTGCTGGCGACGACGATCTCGCTGCGCGGCCGGCTGAAGGCGGTGCGCGAGCGGCAGCCGGGCGCGAAGGGGGTCGATCCGCTGCTCGCGGCCCGGGCGGTGGTGCTCGGGCAGGCCAGCGCGCTCGTGTCGGCGGTGGTGACCGGCATCTACGCGGGGGCGGGGATCTACCTGCTCGGCGAGCTGGACGTGTCGGCGCGCAAGGACCAGGCGGTGACGGCCGGCCTCGCGGTGCTCGCGGGCGCCGCGGTGATCGCGACGGCGCTCTGGCTCCAGCACGTGTGCAAGCTGCCGGAGAATCACGACGATCCGGGCGGTCCGGCGGCCTCGCACCGCTGAGCTGGGCATTTGTCGTGATCTTGGGTGAAGTGCCGGGCACGTGCGGTAAATCTTGCACAGTGTCAAGGGTCAAAGCGGACCCTGGGCTGACACGGCCCCAATTCGCACGCTAGTTTCTTGGCATGTCTCGCGGACGCCACCGTCATTCCTCCGTCCTCGGCCGGGTCTTTCCCCCCACCGCAGCCGGCGTGCTCCTCGTCGCCGCTCTGGCCGCTCTGCTTTTCAGTCAGGACACCATCCTGGTCCGCTCGGTCGGTGTCGCGGCGGTCTCCGCGACGCTCGGCTTCGCGGTCCTGCTGAAGCAGCGCGACAAGGCGGCCAGGGCCGCGGCCGAGACGTCCGTCGCGCAGCGGCTGCGGGCCGAGGAGCGCTTCGAGGAGCAGCTCGCCGAGGCCGAGTACGCGGCGGAGGTCGCGGAGGAGCGGGCCACCCGCTTCGGGCGGCGGCTGACCGCGGAGAAGTCGCGCCTGGCGAAGGCCGAGACGGAGATCGCCCGGCTGCTGCGCGAGCGGGCCGTGATGGTCGCCGAGCAGGCGCTCAAGGAGGCGGAGGCGGCCCAGCGGGCGCTGGCCGCGAGCCGTCCGAAGTACCCGGCCAGCCCGGCCGCGTTCGTCCGCGCCGCGGCCGTGCTGCGGCTGCTGGAGCGGCGGGCGCAGGCCCAGGAGGAGCAGCGCGAGCGGTCGGCGGGCGCGGAGGTCGCGCTGCGGGCGCGGACGGCTCCCGTCGCGCCGGCGCGGGCCGCGCAGGCTCCGGCGCCCACCAAGCCCGTTCCCGCCGTGCCCGTTCCCGCAGTGCCCGCACCGGTGGCTCCGTCCGTCCCGACCCCGGCTCCTGCGCCGCAGCAGGCCGCGACTCCGGTGAAGGCCGCTCCGGTGCGGCCGGTGCTGACCGCCACGGTGGGCCAGCTGGGCGGTGCGCCGGCCGCGCCAGCGGCGCCGGCCGAGCGGCAGCGTCCGCGCCCGGGGCAGTCCGGGCAGGCGCGGGGGCAGGGCTTCAGCTTCTTCGGCCGCAGCCCGGGTGCCGCGGTGCGGGCGGCGGCCCCGGCGCCGTCGGTCGGCAGCGTCGCCGAGCTGAACGAGCGGACGGACCTGGCGGACGTGGTGGGCGACGAGGCGGTGGCCGCGAAGGCGCTGGCCGAGGCGCAGGAGGCGAAGGAGGCGCAGGAGGCGCAGGAGGCCCGTGGGGCCCAGGGCGCCGGTGGCGCCGCGCCGGAGCAGGGCGAGCCCACCGTCGTCGACCTGACGCCGGAGGAGGAGACGGAGCTGATCCAGCTCCCGGAGCTGCGCGCTTCGCGCTGACACCCCGAACACGCGACCGCGGCGCGGTACG
>NZ_JBFBDY010000099.1:0-18713 GCF_040683475.1 Kitasatospora sp. NPDC093558
GCCGTCCCCCTCCCCGAGGCCCGCGCACGCGTGGTCCCGCCTCCGCCGCCGGTCCAGCGCGTGGCGGAGTTCGGCTCGCTCGCGAAGGACCTCGTCTCCCCGCCGCCCGATTCGCCGCAACCCCCGGGCGCGTCCTCGCCCCCCGGATCACCGCCACCGACCGGGCCCGGAGGCCCACCCGGAGACACCCCGCCCACGCGGCGCACCCGCCGGCGGCCCCACAGCCGTCGGGTCCGCGCCCTCGTCCTGGGGCTGCTCCTGGTGGCGGTGGCCGCCGTCGCCACCGTGGTGTCCATCTCCCGCTCCGGCCCGCCGCCCTCGCACCCGGCCGCCGGGGCGGTCGCAAAGCCGGGGGCCGTCCCCGCCGTCTCCACGGTTCCGTCGCTGGCCGCGATGGTCCCGGCCGCCGTGCGGTCGAGCGGCAGGCTCGTCGTGGCCACCACGGCCGTCTACCCGCCCAACGAGTGGCAGGACAAGGGCACGCTCTACGGGTGGGACCTCGACCTGGCCAAGGCGATCGGGCAGAAGCTCGGCCTGGCGGTCGCCATCGAAGACGTCCCCTTCGACTCGATCTTCTCGGGCGTGGCGTCGTCGACGTACCAGCTCGGCATGAGCTCCATCACCGACACCGGGCAGCGCGAGACGACCTTCGACCTGGTCGACTACTTCACCGCCAGGACGGTCGTCGGGGTGAAGAACGGAAATCCCGCGGGCGTCGACCCGAACGACCTGTGCGGGGTCAAGGTCGCCGTCGTGAGCGGTACCACCCAGGCCAACACCATCAAGGACTCGATCAACCCCGCCTGCGTCAACGACGGCAAACCGCCCGTCCCCGACGACGGCGACCGACTCGGCAGCTCGGCGGACGTCGTCAACGCCGTGATGTCCGGCCGTGATCAGGCCATGCTGGTCGACTCCCCGGTCATCGACTACGCGAGCACGATGAAGCACGGGCAAGTGGTGAACCTCGGTGGTGCCGGCGGCAGCGCCCCCTCCTACGGCATCGTCGTCGCCAAGAACACCGGGCTCACCCAGGCGGTCCAGGGCGCCGTGCAGTCGCTGATCGACGACGGCAACTACCGGCAGATCCTCACCAAGTGGGGTGTCCAGGCCGGAGCCGTCGGCACGGCCACGGTCAACAGCCCGGGCACCGCCGGCTGAACCGGCCGAACCGGCCGAACCGGCCCCGCCTCCTCGGCCGACGAATCGTCAGAACGCCGACGAAAAGCGTGTTCCGGAGCAAACCCGCACCATCGCCGCGCCCAACGCCGCCCCAACGCGGGACGTCAATCCACCTCATCCAGCGGGCCGTTGTGCTGCACCCCTTGCCCGGGTCCCGAACCGTCGAGACCATACCGGGCCGGGGGGTGTCGTGCACCACACGCGGACTCTGCTGGAGGAGTTTCGGTCATGAGGTGGAAGACGCGGATCGCCGGCACGCTGGCGGTCGTGCTCGCTCTGGGCGCCACCGCCCTGAGCCCGACGGGAGCCGCCGGCGGTCATCCGGCCAGCGGCCCCGGCTCCTGCACCATCAAGAACTGGGACCCGGACGACGACCCGGGCGACGCAACCGACCTGCCCGAGGGGCAGCGTCCCCAGTCCTACAAGCCCGACGACTACGACTGCACCGGTGCCTCCTTCGCCGCTCCCGGCGTCGAGTTCACGAAGTTCCCGCAGCCGGGCGACTTCCGGATCACCAACAGACAGACCGCGAGAACGGCCGACGACGCGGTGGCGACGGTCAGTTCGCCGACCCAGGCGGTCAACCCGCTCGCGCCGTACTTCCCGCCGTTCACCCACTTCGTGGTCCTCTACCGGGAGAACCACACCTTCGACGACTACCTCGGCGACTGCGCCACCACCGTCCAGGCGGGCTGCAACGGCGCCGTGCAGAGCACCAACCACATCTCCTCGGTGCCCAACCTGCACACGCTGGCCAAGAACTACGCGCTGATGGACGCGTACAGCACCGGCACCCAGCCGCCGAGCGGCCCGAACCACTGGTGGCTCTTCTCCGGCCAGTCGGCGTCGAGTTCGCAGCAGCAGTCCTACCCCGTCGCCGGCGGCACCCAGTTCGACCGCTTCCTGAAGGGCCCGAGTGGCGGCTACCCGTTCATCATGAACGGCGACTTCTACTGGATGCTCAGCAGCGGCAGCGGGTACTGGCGCAACCCGGCCACCAACAACATCGAGGTGCTGCCGGTCAACCGCCCGGGCACCAGCATCCCCGAGGAGCTCAACTACAACCACTACACCTGCTGCGGGCAGAACGACGACGACCAGACCATCGCGAACGACTACATGAACTTCGTGACGGCCAACGGCCTGCCCTCCTACTCGTACGTCGAGCTGTTCAACGACCACCCGGGCACGTACCAGGACATCCCGAAGAACGACGCCGTGACCAAGCAGGTCGTCGACTTCCTGATGAACAACGCGGCCTACAAGGACAACACGGTGATCGTCGTCACCGAGGACGACACCCAGAACGGCAGCAACGGCCCGGACCACGTCAGCAACACCTACCGCGTGCCGACCGTCGTCGTGGCCTCGCCCAAGTACATGAAGCAGAGCTACGTCACGCACGTCGCGTACACCACGGACAACGTGCTGGCCGCGATGGAACGGGTGATGGAGAACGTCCACCCGGGCGTCATCGACCCGAACGACAACATCGGCCTCTCGACGTTCCCCATGACGACCGCCGACCAGGGCGGCCTCGGCGACCCCCTCGAAGACCTCTGGGTCCAGGGCGCCACCCCGCTCTCGGCCACCGCCACGGGCACGCCGCCGACGGGCAACGCGCCGCTGAACGTCGCCTTCACCGGCTCGGCGACCGGCGGCACCGCGCCCTACGCGTACAGCTGGAACTTCGGTGACGGTTCGGCGGCGAGCACCGCGCAGAACCCGAGCCACAGCTATGCCACCGCCGGGACGTACAGGGCGACCCTCACCGTCACGGACGCCGCCAACCCGGCCAACACCGCCACCTCGACCGTCACCACCACCGTCAGCGCCGTCGGCGCCGCCCTCGCGGCCAGTGCGACCGGCACGCCGACGTCCGGCCAGGTCCCGCTGAACGTCGCCTTCACCGGCTCGGCGACCGGCGGCACCCCGGCCTACGCGTACAGCTGGAACTTCGGTGACGGTTCAGCGGCGAGCACCGCGCAGAACCCGAGCCACAGTTACGCCACCGCCGGGACGTACACGGCGACGCTCACCGTGACCGACAGCGCCTCGCCGCCGCACTCGGCCACCTCGACCGTCACCGTCACGGCCTCGCCCATCGCCGGCACCGCCCCCGGCGCACCCACCGGCCTCACCGCGACGGCCGGCAACGCCCAGGCGGCGCTCAACTGGACGGCCCCCGCGAGCAACGGCGGCGTCTCCATCACCTCCTACCGCGTCTACCGGGGCACGGCGAGCGGCCAGGAGACCCTCCTCACCACCGGCGGATGCAGCGGCCTCGGGGCCGTCCTCTCCTGCACGGACACCGGGCTCACCGCCGGCCAGACGTACTACTACAAGGTCAGCGCGGTGAACTCGATCGGCGAGGGCGCCCAGAGCAACGAGGCCAGTGCCACCCCCACCGGCTGTCCGCCCCAACAGCTGCTCGGCAACCCCGGCTTCGAGACCGGCAGCGCCGCACCGTGGACCGCCACGTCCGGCGTCATCAGCAACAGCACCACCGAGCCGCCGCACAGCGGCAGTTGGGACGCCTGGCTGGACGGCTACGGCACCACCCACACCGACACCCTCAGCCAGTCCGTCACCCTGCCGGCCGGGTGCGGCACCTACAACCTCTCCTTCTGGCTGCACATCGACACCGCCGAGACCACCACCACGACGGCCTACGACACCCTCAAGGTGCAGGTCCTCAACAGCTCCGGCACGGTGCTCGCCACCCTGCACACCTACTCCAACCTCGACCACAACACCGGCTACGCGCAGCGCAGTTTCGACCTGTCGCCGTACGCCGGCCAGACCGTCACCCTGAAGTTCACTGGCAGCGAGGACTACGAGAAGCAGACCTCCTTCGTCATCGACGACACCGCGGTCAACGTCTCCTGACGCCTCCGCCCGGCCGGCCCTCCCACCCCCGGGAGGGCCGGCCTCCTGGCGCGCCGCGCCGGCCTGCCGTAGCGTCGGTCGCCGTGACCCCCGACCAGGCGCGCGCGAACCGGATCTTCCTGCCCGACACGTACGCCGAGGGCGTGCCGTACGACCTGTTCCGCGAACTGCGGGCGGCCGGACCGGTCCAGTGGATCGAGGAACCGCCCGTCGGCGACTGGCCGGCCGGGCCCGGCTACTGGGCGGTGCTGCGGCACGCGGACGTCAAGCACGTGCTGCGCACCCCGGGGGACTTCTCCTCGCACCTCGGCGGCACCCAGATCCGCGACCCCGACTCGCCCGCCGACCTCGCCTTCGCCCGCGCGATGATGCTCAACCAGGACCCGCCGGACCACTCCCGCCTGCGCCGGATCGTCGCCGCCGCTTTCACCCCGCGCGCCCTGGCCGACCTGACCACGGCCATCGAGGGACGGGTGGCCGAACTCGTCGACGCTGTCCGCCCGTTGGGAGCCACCGACTTCGTCGCCCTGGCCGCCGACCTGCCCGTGTGGACGCTCGCCCGCGTGATGGGCGTTCCCGACCGGGACCGCCGCCTCCTGCTCGACTGGGCGAACCGCGTGATCGGCTACCAGGACACCGACTACGCCGCCTCCGCCACCGCCGGCCCGGCCGGCCTGACCCCCCTCGGCCGCGCCGCCCTCGCCCACCGCCCGGTGCCCACCCCCGACGGCCGCCCGCTCAACCCGCGCTCCCGCGCCGGCCTCGCCGACCTCTACGCCTACGCCCACGCGCTCGCCCAACAGCCGGACGCGGACGGCCTGTTGGCCCGCACCCACGAGGCGGGACTGACGGTCGACGAGTTCGAGACGATGTTCTTCCTCTTCGCCGTGGCCGGCAACGAGACCGTTCGCAACGCCCTGCCCGGCGGCCTCCACGCGCTCCTGAGCCACCCGGAGCAGTACCGACTGCTATGCGAGAAGCCCGAGTTGACCTCATCCGCGGTGGAGGAGATGCTGCGCTTCTGGCCCCCGGTGGTGGAGTTCCGCCGCACCGCCACCCGCGACCTCACGCTGGCCGGCCAGGACGTCCGGCGCGGCGACAAGGTGGTCGTCTACCACGCCTCCGCGAACCGCGACGAGAGCGTCTTCCCCGAGCCCGACCGGTTCGACATCACCCGCACCCCGAACGACCACGTGAGCTTCGGCTACGGCCCCCACTTCTGCCTCGGCGCCCAGCTCGCGAGGATCCAGATGTCGGCCATGGTCCGCCGGGTCGTCGCCGACCTGCCGGGCCTGGAACTCGCCGCAGGAGCTCCGCCGAGGCGGCTGGTGTCCAACTTCCAGAACGGGTTGAAGGACCTGGGCATCCGCTGGAAAAGGTGAACGGAAGGTCCTGGGCGTCCTGCTGCTCGGCGCGGCGGCGACCGTCCTGACCGCCGCCCTCGTCCTGCGCCGCCGCCCGACCTGGCCGGAGACCGCCTGCCTCCTCGGGTACGCCTATGCTGCGATCCCCGCCCTCGGACTACGGTGAACACCTGATGACCCCCCACGAGCGAGCCACCCCACGCCCCCGCCCGGCCCACCGGCGCCCGCAGCGACCCGGGAGCCGCGACAGTGGCCGGGTGGACGCCGTCGTCGTCGGGGCCGGACCGAACGGACTGGCCGCCGCCCTCGTCCTGGCCAAGGCCGGTCTCGCCGTCCACGTCTACGAGGCCGAGCCCACCCCCGGCGGCGGGGCCCGCACCGCCGAGCTCACCCTGCCCGGGTTCCGGCACGACGTCTGTTCCGCGGCGCACCCCATGGCCATGGCCTCCCCGTTCTTCCGGGCCTTCGACCTCGCCCGCCACGGCGTGGAGATGCTGCAGCCCGAGATCCCCTACGCCCACCCCCTCGACGGCGGTCGCGCGGCCCTCGCCTGGCGCGACCTGGACCGGACCGCCCAGGGCCTCGGCCCCGACGCGAGGGCCTGGCGCGGCCTGCTCGGCCCGCTCGCCGACCACTGGCAGGGCCTGGCCGACAGCGCCCTGTCCGACCTGCGCCACCTGCCCCGCGACCTCGTGACGGCCACCCGCCTCGCCCTGCGGATCCTCGAACAGGGCACCCGGCTGTGGAACACCCGCTTCCGCACCCCGCAGGCCGCGGCCCTGCTCACCGGCGTCGCGGCCCACGCCACCGCACCCCCGCGCGCCCTGGCCCCGGCCGGCGCCGGCCTGACGCTGGCCGCCCTCGCCCACGCCGTCGGCTGGCCCATCCCGCGCGGCGGAAGCCAGCGCATCGTCGACGCCCTCGTCGCCGAGCTGGAGGCCCACGGCGCCCGCGTCATCACCGGAGAGCACGTCGAATCCCTGGCCCAACTCCCGCGCGCCGAGGCCGTCCTGCTCGACCTCACCCCCACCGCCCTGCTCCGCCTGGCCGGCGACGACCTCCCGGCCGCGTACCGCCGCCGGCTGCGCGCCTTCCGCCACGGCCCCGGCGCGTGCAAGGTCGACTTCGCGCTGTCCGGACCGGTCCCCTGGAGGGCACCCGGCTGCGACCTGGCCGGCACCCTGCACCTGGTCGGCACCCGCGCCGAAGCCCTGGCCGCCGAACGGGCGATCGCCGCCGGACGGCACGCCGAACGCCCCTACGTGCTCGCCGTCCAGCCCGGCGTCGTCGACCCCGGCCGCGCACCCGCGGGACGCCACACCCTATCCACCTACGCCCACGTCCCGCACGGCTCCCCGCAGGACGTCAGCGAGGCCGTGACCGACCAGATCGAACGCTTCGCCCCCGGCTTCCGCGACCTCGTCCTCGCCCGCAACGTCACCACCGCGAGCAGGCTGGGCGACCACAACGCCAACTACGTCGGCGGCGACATCGCCGCCGGGGCCATGACCCTGCGCCAGACCGTATTGCGCCCGGTGCCCCGCTGGGACCCGTACGCGACCCCGCTGCCCGGCGTCTACCTCTGCTCCGCCTCCACGCCGCCCGGCCCCGGCGTCCACGGCATGGCCGGAGTCCATGCCGCCCACCGCGCCCTGCGCCGGCGTTTCGGCATCGACACCCACCCCCTCGACCTGATCCGCGCGAACCCGGCCGCGCCCGACGCCACGTCCGGTACCGGGGCGTCCCGATGACGAGCGCCCACCCCCGCCCCGGCGTGCGCCGCCCGTCCGTGCGCCGCCCCGGCCGTGCACTGGCGGGCCCTGCCCGGCTACCGCGAGCCCGGCCTGCTGCGCCCCGCCGGCTACCTCGCCGTGCGCGCCCTCGCCCTGGCCGCCGGCACGGTCCTCATCGGCGTCACCGCCTGTTGATCCGCTACTGACCTGCTACTGGCCCGCGCAGTTGGGACAGAGCCCGCGGTACGTGACCTCGGCGCCCGACAGGGTGAAGCCGAAGCGCTGCTCGGACGGGAGGTCGGCGAGCGGGTCGCCGGCCGGGTGGACGTCGCGGATGGTGCCGCAGCCGGTGCAGACGAGGTGCTGGTGCGGGCGGTGGGCGTTGGGGTCGTAGCGCTTGGCGCGGCCGTCGGTGGCGACCTCGACCACCTCGCCGAGCGTGACCAGTTCGCCGAGGGTGTTGTAGACGGTGGCCCGGGAGATCTCGGGGAGCCGCTCCGCGGCACGGGCGTGCACCTCGTCGGCGGTGAGGTGCACGTGGTCGCCGTCGAGGACCTCCGCCACGACACGCCGCTGGGAGGTGAGGCGCCAACCGCGCTCGCGCAGCCGTTCCAGGAGGTCGCTCATGTCGGTTCACCTATTCAGGTCAATGGAGAAACCCGGAGTTTATCAGCGGATATCAGGGTTATCCGGTATTGGACCCGATACTTCCCTGGTGTCCTTCTTGACTTGGATTGCGTCCATCGTAGGATCGGCTCCGGCATTAGCCTAGGCAGCAGCACACTAGGTAGCACAAGACACCGTGATCCGCCTTGTCAGGGAAGGATTCCCATGTCTGAGAACCACGATGCAACCGGAGTCGGAGCACAGGCGGAGGGCACGGGCGGCTGCCCGGTCGTCCACGGGCGTGCGGCGCACCCCACCCAGGGCGGCGGGAACCGCCAGTGGTGGCCCGACCAGCTGAACCTCAAGATCCTCGCCAAGAACCCCGCGGTGGCCAACCCGTTCGGCGCGGAGTTCGACTACGCGGCGGCCTTCGAGGCCCTCGACCTCCCGGCCGTCAAGCGCGACATCGGCACCGCCCTCACCACGTCCCACGACTGGTGGCCCGCCGACTACGGCAACTACGGCCCGTTCATCATCCGCATGGCCTGGCACAGCGCCGGCACCTACCGCATCCGCGACGGCCGCGGCGGCGCGGGCGGCGGCCAGCAGCGCTTCGCCCCGCTCAACAGCTGGCCGGACAACGCGAGCCTGGACAAGGCCCGCCGCCTGCTGTGGCCGGTCAAGAAGAAGTACGGCCGCAGCCTGTCCTGGGCCGACCTCATGATCCTCGCCGGCAACGTCGCCCTGGAGACGATGGGCTTCGAGACCTTCGGCTTCGGCGGCGGCCGGGTCGACGAGTGGGAGCCCGACGAGGACGTCTACTGGGGCCCGGAGACCACCTGGCTCGGCGACGAGCGCTACACCGGCGACCGCGAGCTGGAGAACCCGCTCGCCGCCGTCCAGATGGGCCTCATCTACGTCAACCCCGAGGGCCCCAACGGCAATCCGGACCCGATCGCCGCCGCGCGCGACATCCGCGAGACCTTCTACCGGATGGCGATGAACGACGAGGAGACCGTCGCCCTCATCGCCGGCGGCCACACCTTCGGCAAGACCCACGGCGCCGGCCCGGCGGACCACGTCGGCCCCGACCCCGAGGCCGCCCCGATGGAGCAGCAGGGCCTCGGCTGGAAGAGCGCCTTCCGCACCGGCGTGGGCGGCGACGCGATCACCAGCGGCCTGGAGGGTGCCTGGACGCACACCCCCACCACCTGGGACAACTCCTTCTTCGAGACCCTCTTCGGCTACGAGTGGGAGCTCACCAAGAGCCCCGCCGGCGCCTGGCAGTACGTCCCGAAGGACGGCGCCGGCGCCGGCACCGTGCCCGACGCGCACGACCCGTCCAAGCGGCACGCCCCGGTCATGCTCACCACCGACCTGTCGCTGCGCCTGGACCCGGTCTACGAGCCCATCTCCCGGCGCTTCAAGGACAACCCGGCCGAGTTCGCCGACGCGTTCGCCCGCGCCTGGTTCAAGCTGACGCACCGCGACATGGGCCCGGTCGTCCGCTACCTCGGCCCCGAGGTCCCGAGCGAGGAGCTGATCTGGCAGGACCCGCTGCCGGCCGCCACCGGCGAGCGGATCGACGCCGCCGACGCCGCCGCGCTCAAGGAGCGCGTCCTCGCCACCGGCCTGTCCGTCGCCCAGCTGGTCTCCGCCGCGTGGGCCGCCGCCTCGTCCTTCCGCGGCAGCGACAAGCGCGGTGGCGCCAACGGCGGCCGGATCCGCCTCCAGCCGCAGGCCGGCTGGGAGGTCAACGACCCGGACGAGCTCGCGATCGTGCTGCGCGCCCTGGAGGGCGTCCAGCGGGACTTCAACGCCCAGGCGGGTGCCAAGCACGTCTCGCTCGCCGACCTCGTCGTGCTGGCCGGCGGCGCGGCCGTCGAGAAGGCGGCGAAGGACGCGGGCGTCGCCGTCGAGGTGCCGTTCGCGGCCGGCCGCGTGGACGCCTCGCAGGAGCAGACCGACGTCGAGTCGTTCGCGGCGCTGGAGCCCTCGGCCGACGGCTTCCGCAACTACGCCGGCAAGGGCCAGCGGCTCGCCGCCGAGTACCTGCTGCTCGACCGGGCCAACCTGCTGACGCTGAGCGCCCCCGAGCTGACCGTCCTCGTCGGCGGCCTGCGCGTGCTCGGCGCGAACCACGGCAACTCCTCCCACGGTGTGTTCACCGAGACGCCGGGCGTGCTGACGAACGACTTCTTCGTCAACCTGCTCGACCTCGACACGACGTGGAAGGCCACCTCCGAAGACGCGACCACCTTCGAGGCCCGCGACTCCTCGGGCGCGGTCAAGTGGACGGGCACCCGCGCCGACCTCGTGTTCGGCTCGAACTCCGAACTGCGCGCCGTCGCCGAGGTGTACGCGAGCGACGACGCCAAGGAGAAGTTCGTCCGGGACTTCGTCGCGGCCTGGGTCAAGGTCATGAACCTGGACCGGTTCGACCTCGCCAGGGCGTGATCCCCGGTTCGGGTCCGGGCCTGCGAGTCACCGCAGGTCCGGCCCCGAACTGTTTCGGGTCCGAGCTACCGTGCGCCCGGCCCCGAGCCGACGCTGACCAGCCCCGTCTCGTACGCGGCCACCACCACCTGGGCGCGGTCCCGCAGGCCGAGCTTGCCGAGGATCCGGGCCACGTGCGTCTTGACCGTCGCCTCGGACAGCCCGAACCGCGCGGCGAGTTCGGCGTTGCTGAGCCCGCGCGCGAGCAGCGTCATGACCTCCAGCTCGCGCGGCGTGAGCGCGGCCAGCTCGCGGTGCGGGGCGGTGGGGGCGTCCGGGCGGGCGAAGCGCTCGACGAGGCGGCGGGTGATCGCCGGGGCCAGCAGGGCGTCGCCGGAGCGGACCAGCCGGACGGCGGCGGCCAGGTGCTCGGGGGTGACGTCCTTGAGCAGGAAGCCGCTCGCGCCGGCGGCCATCGCGGCGTAGACGTACTGGTCGAGGTCGAAGGTGGTCAGCATGATCACCCGCGGGGGCTCCTGCGCGGTGTCGGCGACGATCCGCCGGGTGGCCTCCAGGCCGTCCAGGACGGGCATCCGGATGTCCATCAGCACGACGTCCGGTCTCGTCCGGCGCACGGCGGCCACCGCCCGCTCGCCGTCGTCGGCCTCGGCGACCACGTCGATCCCCTCGGACTCCAGGATCAGCCGGAAGCCGGTGCGCACCAGCGCCTGGTCGTCGGCGACCACCACGCGCAGCGGGTCGGTGTTCAGCGGGTCGGTGTTCATGAACTCTCCAAGGGGATCAGGGCCTTGACGCGGTAGCCGCCGCGCGGCCGGGAGCCGGTGTGCAGGGTGCCGCCGTAGACGGCGAGGCGCTCGCGCAGGCCGATCAGGCCGCGGCCGTTGCCGGTGGCGGCGGCGCCGGTGGGGCGGCCGCCGGTGTCGGTGACCTCGACGGCCAGGTGGCCGGGGGCGTACGCGACGGTGACCTCGGCGGCGGCGCCGCCCGCATGCTTGACGGTGTTCGTGAGCGCCTCCTGGACGACCCGGTAGGCGGCGAGTTCGACCCCGGGCGGCACCGCGCGGCGCTCGCCGGTGACGGTCAGTCCGACCGTGAGCCCGGCCTGCCGGACGCCCTCGACCAGCGCGTCCAGGCGGGCGAGTCCGGGCTGCGGGCTGAGGTCGGCGGTGCCGGCCGGATCGTCGCCGGGCCCCGCTTCGATCGTCAACAGGCCCATGACGTGCCGAAGTTCGGTCATCGCGGCGCGCCCGCCGGTCTCCACGGCGGCCATCGCCTCGCGTGCCTTGTCCGGCGCGGTGTCGAGGATCTTGCGGGCGGCCCCGGCCTGGATCGTCATCATGCTCACGTTGTGCGTCACGACGTCGTGCAACTCGCGGGCGATGCGCGCCCGTTCGTGCTCGACCGCGCGCTGGAGCGCGGCCAGCTGCTCGCGTTCGAGGGCGGAGAGCCGCTCGTGGCCCTCGGCCACCCGGCGGCGCCACATCCGCCGCTCGTAGGCGACCGCGAGCACCGGCACGAGCAGCAGCACGGCGACCACCCCGTTGGGGAAGTGCGGCAGCTTCGCGGCGGCGAACAGCACCACGAGCGCGACGGTGGCCGCCGGGAGGCTCGCCAGGACGGCCGCCGGGCGGCGCCCGTACGCGGCGGCGCTGTACGCGGCGATGACGACGGCGACGCCCGCCGAGTAGGCGATGTCCTCGGACTGGTGCCGGACGAGCAGCGCGAGCGGCAGGACCGTCCACAGCACCGCGAGCGGGTAGCGGCGGCGCAGCGCGAGCGGCAGGGGTACGACCGGTACCAGCAGGAGCAGCGGTGAGTGCGGAGGTTGGGCGATCCGGACGTAGTGGCTGCTCAGAGTGGCCAGGAACAGGGCCAGTGCGACGTCGAACGCCCATCCGCGCCGGGTCGGCAGGGGCGGTGGCGGTCCGGCGCCCGGGCGGACGGCCGCGCGCAGCCGTTGCGGGGTCAGGGCATCGATCACCGGCACATTGTGGCGGCCGGGCGCCCGGCTGGACAGCCCCGCGACCGGCGGGGCGGCCGTACCCCGGTCGACTACCTCTCAAGGATGACGCCTTGCGTCTTACCTCCCGCGCTGCCGGACCGGGTCAGTCTTGATCCGGTCCCGCAGCGTCCTCCTCGGCCTTCCGCTCGGCGGCCTTGATCCGCTCCGCGAACTCGTGCGCGTCGATCCGTTCGACCGTGGCGCCGTGCTTCGCGGCCAGCTCGTCGGCCGGCCCCGGCGACGCCTCCCGCGCCTCCACCACGAGCAGCGCTCCGCCGTCCGGCACCCGCGGCGACAGCACGATCAGCCCGGCGCCGCCCTCCGTCGCCCGGCTCTCCTCGGCCGCGTTGCCGAGCGCCGCGCCCGCCGCGAACCCCAGCAGCACCCCGACCGGCCCGCCCAGCAGACCCACCAGCCCGCCCAGCACGCCGGAGCCGACGGTCGTCACGCCCGCGCCGCGCACGAAGCTGTCCCGCACCTCCAGCAGGCCGTCGGCGCTGCGCTCCAGCGCGGCCACCTGCCGGAGGCCGGGGAGGTGCTGCGCCTCGTCGTAGGCGGGGCGCCAGGCGGCGGCGTCCGGGAAGGTCAGCAGGACGACGTTGTGCTGCTCGCTCATCGTGCTCCGATCGGTTCTCGGGTCCCGGCCTCCATCGTCACCCTGGGTGCCCGGCTCCGCCACAGGAGCGACGGACCGCCTCGCGCCGCGGTGGCTCACGCGCCGGTGGCGCCCGGGCAGAACTCCGCCTCCAGCTCGTCGGTGAACACCCCGATCGGCCAGTTGCCGTACGTCCAGTTGCCGTTCGTCCAGTCGCCGTTGACGTGGGTGGACAGCAGGTGCCGGCCGTCCCGGCTGCCGTAGGTGTAGCTCCACGAGCCGTTGATGGCGCCGCCCATGCCCCACACCGTGGTGCAGGACAGCTTGATGGAGCTCACGCCCAGCCCGTACGTCGTGTCCTTGATCCACTCCTTCGGCGGGGTCGGGATCA
The DNA here is from genome assembly GCF_040683475.1 of Kitasatospora sp. NPDC093558. Lineage (NCBI taxonomy): Bacteria > Bacillati > Actinomycetota > Actinomycetes > Kitasatosporales > Streptomycetaceae > Kitasatospora > Kitasatospora sp. NPDC093558. The sequence goes on from NZ_JBFBDY010000099.1 coordinate 13,220, forward strand.
CCGTGAACATCTCCTGCTGCTGGGCGGACGGCAGCAGTCGGCCGCCCAGCAGTGCGGCGAAGTGGGTGTTCAGGTCGCCGACGGTGGAGATCATGTCGCCGGAGGCCCAGCCCCAGGACGGGCTCAGCTCGGTGACGTCGTGGATCGGGGCTTCCGGGCTGGGGTCGGCCAGGCGGGTGTACCCGCGTCCGTGCGGCCCGTGGATGGTCACGTCGGCCGGGTCCGGCGTGTAGGTGCTCCTGAGGCCGAGCGGGGTGGTGATCCGCTGCTCGATCTGCGCGGCGAGCGTGGTGCCGGTGGCGCGTTCGACGATCAGCCCGGCGAGGACGTAGTTGGTGTCGGAGTACTTCCAGCCGCCGCCGGGCGCGAAGTCGGGCGTGTGGCGCATGGCGATGCCGACGAGCTGCGCGGGGGTGTAGCTGTCGAAGCGGTGCTGGAGGAACGCGGGGCCGATCGCGGTGCGCTGGACGTCGTCGTCCATCACGTAGTTGAAGACCCCGCTGGTGTGGTTGAGCAGCTGCCGCACGGTGATCCGGTCGGGCTGGTAGCCGGGCCCGTCCACGACGCCCGGGAGCCAGCGGTCCACGCTGTCGTCGAGGCTCAGCCGGCCCTCGGCGGCGAGCTGGAGCACGACGGTGGCGACGAAGGTCTTGGTGGTGCTGCCGATCCGGAACCGGTCCTGCGCGTGCGGCGCCCGCCCGGTGGCGGTGTCGGAGACGCCCGCGCTGCCGAACCAGCGGCGGTGGCCGTCCCTGACCTCGGCGACCGCGCCGGGCAGGCCGCCCTCGGTGACGGCCCGGTCCAGCACCTTCCGCACGCCGGCGTGCCCGCCCTGGTGCCCGCCCTTCGCGGCCGGCTCGGCGAGGGCCGGCGTGGCGGCGGTGGCCGAGAGCACGGCCCCGGCGAGCAGGGCGCCGACGGCGGTGCGCGTGGTGGCCTTCATGGTGTGTTCCCCCTTGGCTGGCGGTTTCGGTTGCGAGGAAGAAACTACGGCCTGGTTTCCATATGAATCAACGTCAACTTCGATTGCCTGATGGATCGTTGCAGCTCATTGCGGCTATATCCTTGCAATGACTCTGCCGGTGATTGCAAGGGTTTGGAGCTTCATTGCAACAGGCCCGACGCCCGCGCATACTGGTCGCGCCACCCGAGGAGACGAGGACGGATGCCCGGAGCCAGACTGACCCAGCAGGACCGCCGCCGGATCGCCACCGGCCTCGCCGAAGGGCTCGGCTACGGCGAGATCGCCCGCGATCTCGGCCGCCCGACGTCCACCGTGACCCGCGAGATCGCCCGCAACGGCGGCCCCTCCGGCTACCGCGCCGAGCGCGCCCACCGGGCCACCGTCCAGCGCTCCCGCCGCACCCGCCCGGCCCCGCCGTCGGGCGTCCGCTCGGCCGTCGTCGTCCGGCAGGCGGCCGGCCGCGACCCCGTCGCCGTACGCGAATTCGCCGAACGGATGGCCGAGTTGCTCGTCCACGTCGGCATGCCCCGAATGGTGGCCCGGGTGCTCACCTGCCTCTACGTCACCGACGACGGCAGCCTCACCGCGGGCGAACTGGCCGAGCGCCTCCGGGTCAGTCCGGCGTCCGTCTCGAAGGCGACCGCCTACCTGGAGGGCCAGGCACTGGTCCGCCGCGAGCGCGACGAGCACCGGCGGCGCACGCGGTACGTCATCGACGGCGACATCTGGTACCGCGCGCTGCTGGCCAGCGCCGAACGCAACGCGATGCTCGCCGGGATCGCCCGCGAAGGCGCCGAACTCCTCGGCCCCGCCACCCCGGCCGGCTCCCGCATGGATGGCGCGGCGACGCTGCTGGACCGGATCGGCCAGGACATCGTGCGCGCCGTCCGGCAGTGGCGGGAGACGCCGTGACGGAGTATGGCCCTATGCAGCTGAGAATCGAGGCCACCGACCTGCCCGGCCGCGAGTGCGGCACCGCCCCCGGCTTCCCGGGCTACCAGGACATCCACGTCGCGGTCCAACGCCGCGCCAAGCCGGGCGAGTTGCTCGACCCGCAGCCCGGCGACGCGACGCGCGCGGAGTGGACGCTGGAGTGCGCGGCCCGCGTGACCCCCACGGGTGTGGACATCACCGGCCGGTACGTCCAGGGCGGCCCGGGCGGGCGCTTCATCTACCTGAACTGGGTGAGCGGAGCGGAGATGGCGCTCTTCCGCCGCGCGAAGATCTTCCTTGACGCGATTGATGCCGACACCGCCTCGGAGGCTGTCCGCACTGGCCGGTTGGTGGCCCGCCTGGGCCTGACCGACGCGAAGGGCCACCCGCTGTGCGCCGCCGTCCGGCCGCCGCTGGTCACCTGGACGGCAGGGGGCTGAATACGGCGTGACGTCAGGAATAAGCAGGAGCCCTCTGTGCGCTATTGCAAGGCATACGCAATAGTGTTGTCCCGGCACGATCGACAACTTCGTGAAAGAAGGACCCGTTGGGCACCTACTCGCTTCCCGACCTGCCGTACGACTACTCCGCGCTGGAGCGGGCGATGTCGGCCGAGATCCTGGAACTGCACCACTCGAAGCACCACGCGGCCTACGTGAAGGGGGCGAACGACACCCTGGAGCAGCTGGCCGAGGCGCGCGACAAGGAGCAGTTCGCCGGCCTGGTCGGCCTGCAGAAGACGTTCGCGTTCCACCTGTCCGGCCACGTGCTGCACTCGCTGTTCTGGCAGAACCTCTCCCCGGAGGGCGGCGACCGCCCCGAAGGCGAGCTGGCCGACGCGATCACCGAGCACTTCGGAAGCTTCGAGGCGTTCAAGAAGCAGCTGACGAACGCCACGACGGGCGTGCAGGGGTCGGGTTGGGGCATCCTCTCGTGGGAGCCGCTGAGCCGGCGCCTGATCGTGGAGCAGGTCTACGACCACCACGGCAACGTGGGCCAGGGCACGACCCCGCTGCTGGCCTTCGACGCCTGGGAGCATGCCTACTACCTGCAGTACCGCAACGTCCGCCCGGACTACGTCACGCGCCTGTGGGACGTCGTCAACTGGCAGGACGTGTCAGCGCGCTTCACCACCGCGAAGAGCGCCTGAAAAGTATGAATCGAGACGGCCCCGGACCGGTCACCCAGCCCGGGGCCGTCACCCTGTCCTAGCGGCGCCGGTCGATGTCGCCCTCTGGGCCCTTGCCGGCGATTCGGTCCAGGAACGTGACCTCCAGCGATTCGAGGTACTGGGCGCGTTCGGCGAGGAAGTGGCGGATATGGGGCTGTCGCTCGTGTTCCTCGAAAGCCGCCCGGTCCGCGTACAGCTCGTAGAAGACCCGCACGTTGGGTTCGCCCGGCACGGTGTGGATCACGTAGAGGAGAGTGCCTGGCTCCCTCGTCCGGATCTCTTCGAGGCACGCCTCCGCCAGTTGGTCGAATGCGTGGGCTGCTGCCGAGTCCCGGGCCACGAACCGTACGACGAGACCGAATTCCACGATCGGGTCATCCCTTCCCTCGATGCCGCTGCAGCCTGGCTCATGCCGCCTTCTGCAGCGCCACTTCGCGGGTGCGCTGGTGGAGTCGGCGGACCGTGTGGTTGGCGGCGTGGGCCGGAAGTGCTTTGCCCAGCGCCTGGAAGTGTTCGTCGCCCCGGACCGAACTGATCGTGACGTAGTCGTCCAGGAAGGCGTCCCAGGTCGCGCAGGAGGCCTCGACGTGCCCGAGCTCCATCTGGCGACGGGCCAGCAGGCCGTTGCCGTGGACGCGCCCCTGCTTCTCGTTGGCGGGACGGGCGCGGTTGGACAGCTGGAGTTCCTTGACCGCTCCGGGGAGGTCGCCGAGTTCGTACAGCACGTGCGAGACGTGGAAGTGGTAAGCGGCCTGGTCGTACCCGCCCACCGAGTCGTTGCGACCCTCTGCCTGCGCCAGCGCGGTCTCGGTCTCGGTAAGCCGGGTGAAGGCCTGCCGCCGGTCTTTCACCATGGCTGCGCCGTGTGCCTGCTGGCCGGTGAGGAAGGCCCGCAGCCTCGGACCGGAGGCCGGAGCCGCTTCGGCGGCCGAGTCGGCCAGCTCGAGCGCCTTCGGACCGTGGCCGAGGTTGGACGCCTGGAGCGCCATGCCGCGCAAGGTGCGGCAGTACGTCACGTGGTCCTGGGCCTCGCGGGCGAGCTTGAGCGCCTGGACGTAGTACTTCTGGCCGAGACCGTGGGCGGTCTCGTACATCGCCATCCAGCCGGTGAGATAGGTGAGATCGGCGGCGGCGGACAGCAGGTCCGCCTTCACCCGGGTGGTGCCCGACGCCTGGAGCCACGGCCCGACCGAGTTGACCAGGAAGGCCGCCGCCATCGGGCGTGCGTGCGCGGCGCCGAGCTCGTCGAGGATGTCGGCGATCCGGTTCGTCACCGTCCGGACCGTCTCGACCTCGCCCTGGCCGACGCGCACGGTGCGGCCGGCGGTGGCCTGGATCGTCCGGTCGGCGGTGTCGTCGTAGACCGGCAGCGTCAGGGCGAGAGAGTAGAGCCCGGCGGCGAGTACGCCACGGCGCGACGGGTCCATGTCGGCCTTTCCGATCGACATCAGGTCCGACAGCACGCCTCGGCTGCCGGCCGAGTCGACGTCCGGCTCGAAGCCCGTCTCCTCGGGGGTCACGGGGCGGCCGAGCCGACGGGAGAATGCTTCCCGGACGACCTCCCGGACGTCGGACCGGGGCCGGGAGCCGGAGAGCCAGTGCGAGACGGCCGACTTGTCGTAGGTCAGACGAAGCCCCGCCTCGGTCCCGACGCGGTTCACGGCCCGGGCGAGCTGGTCATTGCCCCACTGTGCCTGCTGCATGAGCGAGGCCAGCTCGGTGTTCGGTGTGCGCGGTCGGTGCGTCATCGCGATCCCGTCCTTCGTTCAACCGGTTCAACGCCTGGACCAGCTTCGCCGGTTCTCCTCGTCCGTGTACCCGCGTTGACTTGAAGTCAGCCATTCGGGCGGTGGATGTGGACCCGAACGATCCCGGATGGTGCCGAACTCTTCCACCCATGCCCAAATGGAGCTCCGGTGATCCTAAGCCCGCTCAACACCGCCAGCTTTCCGGTGCCGCTGGAGTGGGGCGTCCTGCCGGGGGCCGACTCCGTGCCGCCGGCACGGCGGCTGGTGATGGCGATCCTCAGGGAGTGGGGAGTGTCGCTCTCGGCTGATGCGCTCCATGACATCGAACTGTGCGCGAGCGAGCTGATCGCCAATGCCCTCCTGCACACGGGGTCGCGCTGCACCGTGGCCATCCGATGGGGCGCCGGCCGGCTGCGGATCGAGGTCACCGACCGGCTCCCGGACCTCCTGCGGCCCTCGCGCTGCGCCGAATCGACAAGCGGGCGTGGGCTGTTGCTGGTGGAGGCGCTGGCCACCGCCTGGGGCTGGCACCCGATCGGCACCGGAAAGGTCGTCTGGTTCGAGTACCTGGAGACCTCCGAAGAGCGCACGGCCCCTCGTACAGTCATAAGTGAAGAAAGTGATTCGCAGCCGGGGGCACAGCAGACGTTGGCTGTCGGACAGTTCCCTCACCCTTGG
>NZ_JBFBDY010000100.1:0-18652 GCF_040683475.1 Kitasatospora sp. NPDC093558
CGGGAAGTCGGCCGGACCGACTTCCCGCGCACGCCGGGCACCGGGTGACGGAGACATGGCCGGAAACCAGCCACCCACGCCCACCGCCTCAGGGCCCCACCCCACAGTCGGCCCGCCCGAGTGATGCCCGGCCGCCGCCACCAAGCCCGCCGCTCCCGCAACCTGCCACCCGGCCAGGCCCGGACGTCCTGCCCACCCGATGACGCCCGGCTGCCGGCATCGCGTCCGCCCGGCAGCTGCGCCCGACCACCCGCCCGGCACCCCTACCGCCAGGGATCAGCCTCCGCCAGGGCCATCACCTCCGCCCGGTCGTAGCGGCCGTCCTGGGCCCGGGTCAGGCCGCCCTTCGCCGCGGCGGCTTCCAGGCGGGCGGCGGACCAGCCCAGTTCCTCGGCCGCCTCCGCCGCCGAGAGGCTCTCCGCCATCCGCTGCCGCAGCAGCTCGGCGGCGGCCTCGGCCTCCGTCTCGGCGCGGCGGCGCCGCTCGGTGACGGCCTCCTCGACGGCGGCCTCCGGCACCGCCGCCAGTGCCTCGCGGCTGTAGGTGGGGTGGCCGCGGAACTCGCCGGAGGCCACGAGCGCCCCGGCCTCGGCGAGGCGGCGGATGTCGTCGGCGGTCACCGGGAGGCCGGTGGTGTGGCCCAGGGCGACGGCCGCCTTGCCCGCGCCAACCCGGGGCACGGCGCCGAGCGCGGCAATGAACTCGGCGGCGCGGGCCCGCAGCCCGGCCTCCGTCGCGGCCGACCAGGACCGGCCGTCGACGTCCGGTTCGGGGATCAGCCCGCGTCTGCGCGCCTCGTCGAACTGCCAGCGCACCAGCCCGAGCCGGCGGCGCAGGACCTCGGGCCCGTAGGCCTCGCGCTCGCGGGCCGTCTCCTGGGCGAGCTTCGCCGCCCGTTCCGCGACGTCCGCCGCCAGCGCCGCCGCGAGGTCGGCGCGGCGCTCCAGCAGCGGCTCCACGGCCGCCCGGGACCACCGCCGGTCCTCGATGTCCGGCGGCGGCACCAGGCCGAGGTGCCTGGCCCGCTCGAACAGGCGGTACGTCAACTCCAGTTCGTTGGCGAGCACGACGGGCCCGTACTCGCTGCGCGGCGCGTTCATCAGGTCCTCCCCCGGGTTCGATGTCGGCGCTCAGCCTGGCACGCGCCCCTGACGCCCGATCACGTCACGACCGCCGTCCCCCTGCCGAACGGCACACGCCAAGACCGCACTTGACGCCACTTGCCGCCATCTGACGCCCCGCGCCCCCGGATTACCCCCCATCCGGCACAGCGCAACCGCACCCCCGTGCGCGCTACGCCTCGCGGTGCTCCCCGTGCCGGACGGCCCAGAGCGCCGCCTGGGTGCGGTCCGCGAGGTCCAGCTTCATCAGGATGTTCGACACGTGCGTCTTCACCGTCTTCTCCGACAGGTGCAGGCTGCGCGCGATCTCCCGGTTGGAGCGCCCGTCCGCGATGTGCCCCAGCACCTCCCGCTCGCGCTCGGTGAGCGTCCCGCCCCGGCCCTGCGGCGCCCGCGGGCCGTCGTCGGAGAGGAGCGCCTCGGCGAGCTCGGGCTGGAGGAGGACGTGGCCGGCGTGCACCGAGCGGATGGCCCCGGCCAGCGCCTCCGGGTCGACGTCCTTGTAAACGTACCCGGCGGCGCCAGCCCGCAGCGCGGGGACCATCGTGCGGTGCTCGGTGAAGCTGGTGACGATCAGGATCCGGGCCCGGCTGCCCTCCCCCTTGAGCGTGCGCAGCGCCTCGATCCCGTCGACGCCGGGCATCTTGAGGTCCATCAGGACGACGTCGGGGTCGAGCTCCCGGGCCCGGGCGACGCCCTCGGCGCCGTCGGCGGCCTCGCCGACCACCTCGATGTCGTCCTGCACTTCGAGGAAGGTGCGCAGGCCGCGCCGCACGACCTGGTGGTCGTCGACGAGCAGGACGCGGATCGACGGTGTGGTGTCAGGCACCGGGGACCTCCATCTCGACGAGCGTGCCCCTGCCGGGGGCGGATTCCAGGGTGAGCCGGCCGCCGACGGCGGCGGCGCGGTCGCGCATCGACGCCAGGCCGAGGTGCTTGCCGGCCCGGCGGACGGACTCCGGGTCGAACCCGCGCCCGTCGTCCCGCACCTGCAGGACGGCCCCGCGCTCCGGCGTGCCGAGCAGCGTGACGGTGACGCGCCGGGCGCCGGAGTGGCGCAGCGCGTTGTGCAGCGCCTCCTGGGCGACGCGCAGCAGCGCGGCCTCCTGGGCGGGCGGCAGGGCGCGGACGCCGTCGGCGGCGAAGGCGACGTCGGCGGTGTGGGCGCGGTCGAGCACCTGGACCTGGGAGGCGAGGGTGGCGCTGAGCCCGTCCTCCTCCAGGGCGGCGGGCCGCAGTTCGACGACGACGGCGCGGAGTTCGTCGGCGGCCTCGGCGGCGAGCCGGGCGACCTCGGCGAGTTCGGCGCGGGCGCGGGCCGGGTCGCGGTCGACGAGCTTGGCGGCCGCCTTGGCGGTGAGGCGCAGCGAGAAGAGCTTCTGCGAGACGGCGTCGTGCAGGTCGTGGGCGATGCGGGCGCGTTCACCGGCCAGGGTGAGTTCCCGGCTGCGCTCGTAGAGGCGGGCGTTGGAGAGGGCGAGGGCGGCGTGCGCGGCGAGGATCCGCAGCAGTTCCTCGTCGTGGTCGGTGAACAGGCCGCCGCCGCGCTTGTTGGCGAGGAAGATGACGCCGGTGACCTGCGGTTCGTCCTCGGCGGCGTCGGTGTCGAGGACGGGCATGCCGAGGAAGGCGTCCATCTCGGGGTGCGCGGCGGGCCAGCCGCCGAACGCGGGGGCCGTGCGGACGTCGGCGAGCCGGGTGGGCCCGGTCTCGTGGAGCATCTTGGCGAGGACGCCGTGCTGGCGGGGCAGCGGGCCGATGGCGTGCCACTGTTCGTCGGTGATGCCGTCGACGACGAACTGGGCGAAGCCGCCGTGGTCGTCGGGGACGCCGAGGGCCGCGTACTCGGCGCCGAGCAGTTCGCGGGCGGAGGCGGTGATGCGGCGCAGCACCTCGCGGACCTCCAGGTGCTTGCTCATCGCGAGCAGCGCCCGGCTCACCGCCTCGATGCCGGCCAGGCAGGGGTCGCAGACGGGCGGCCGGTCGTGGTGCGGGTGGCCGACCGGTATCCGGCCGTCGGGGAGGGGACCGGCCGCCGGGCGGTGGTCACTGGGCGCGCTGGGCATACCGCCAACCTACCGCCGCCCCCGGGGCCCCCGCGTCCGTCCACAGCCGCCCCAGGAGCAGGTCCGGGGACCTAGGACCTCTCTTCACAACAAGGACCTGGGCCCGGAACGGACGACGGGCGGCCCTCCCTCTCGGGAGAGCCGCCCCTCGTCCGGGCGATCGCCGTGGGCGTCAGCCCTTCTGCATGACCTCGGGCTCGTGCCGGCGCTGGAGGCGCGTCACGATGATGCCGATGACGACCGAGATGGCGACCAGCACGCCGGCGTCGATCGCCCACTGGGCGACGGTGTGCTTCCACAGCGGGTCGTAGTCCGGGTGCTGGAAGTCCTTGTTCCAGGGGCCCATGAGGTGCGACAGGTCGAGCGTGGTGGCGACGATGCCGGTGCCCCAGCGGGCCGGCATCAGCCAGGCGACCTGCTCCAGGCCGGGCTTGCTGAAGATCTGGAAGAGGCAGCCGGTGAAGACGACCTGGACGATGGCGAACATGACCAGCAGCGGCATGGTCTTCTCGGCGGTCTTGACGAGCGCGGAGATCATCAGGCCGAACATCATCGCGGCGAAGCTCAGCAGGATCATGCCGATCGTCATCTCGATCATCGGCGTGTTCTTGACCAGCAGGCCGCCGTGCTCGGGCAGCTTGCGCGGCAGGAAGCCGACGGCGGAGATGATCGCGCCCTGGATCACGCTGAAGATTCCCAGCACGATGATCTTGGACATCATGTACGCCGAGCGGGACAGGCCGGTGGCCCGTTCCCGTTCGTAGATCGCCCGTTCCTTGATCAGCTCACGGACCGAGTTGGCCGCGCCGGAGAAGCAGGCGCCGATCGCGAGGATCAGCAGGATCGTCGCGGCCCCGTTGTTGAGGCCGAGCTGCGACTTCGGGTTGGGCGCGAGCCCCGGTGCGTTGGGGATCAGCACGCTGACCCCGCCGATGACCGCGGGCAGCAGCACCGACAGCGCGAGGAAGCCTCGGTCCGAGGCGAGCACCGACATGTAGCGGCGCATCAGGGTCCACAGCTGCGAGCCCCAGCTCTGCGGCTTCGGCGGCTTGATGGCCTCCTGGGCGACCTGGACGTGCTGCACCTCGCCCGCGTCGACGGTCGGGGCGGAGTACTGCTGGTAGTGCACCGAACCGCGGTAGCGGCCGGCCCAGTCGTGGTCCGGGTAGTTCTCGAAGGCCTGGAAGACGTCCGCCCAGGTCTCGTAGCCGAAGAAGTGCAGCGCCTCGTCCGGCGGGCCGAAGTAGGCCACCGAACCGCCCGGCGCCATCACCAGCAGCCGGTCGCAGAGCGCGAGTTCGGCCACCGAGTGGGTGACGACGAGGATCGTGCGGCCGTCGTCGGCCAGGCCGCGCAGCATCTGCATGACCTCGCGGTCCATGCCCGGGTCGAGGCCCGAGGTGGGCTCGTCCAGGAAGATCAGCGACGGCTTGGTGAGCAGCTCCAGGGCGACCGAGACGCGCTTCTGCTGGCCGCCGGAGAGCGCGGTGATCTTGTTGTCGGCGCGCTTGTCCAGGCGCAGCTCGTACAGCACCTCGTCGATCCGGGCCTCGCGCTCGCGGGCCTCGGTGTCGCCGGGGAAGCGCAGCTGGGCCGCGTACTTGAGGCCCTTGCGGACGGTCAGCTCGCGGTGCAGGATCTCCGACTGCGGCACCAGGCCGATGCGGGAGCGGAGTTCGGCGAACTGCTTGTAGAGGTTGCGGCCGTCGTACAGCACCTCGCCGCGGTCGGCCGGGCGGTAGCCGGTGAGGGCGCGCAGCAGGGTCGACTTGCCGGAGCCGGACGGGCCGATGACGGCGACCAGGGACTTCTCCGGGACGCCGAAGCTGACGTCGTTGAGCAGGATCTTCTTCGCGCCCTTGTGCTCGACCTCGACGGTCAGGTGGCGGGCGGAGAAGGAGACCGCGCCGTCGTCGACGAACTCCTGCAGCTGGTCGCCGACCAGCACGAAGCTGGAGTGGCCGACGGTCAGCCGGTCCTGCGGGCCCATCAGCTGGCGCTGCACCTGCTGGCCGTTGAGGAAGATGCCGTTGTGGCTGCCGAGGTCGACGATCTCGTAGCGGCCGTCGGGCAGTTGGCGCAGCTCGGCGTGGTGGCGCGAGACCTGGAGGTCGGAGACGACGATGTCGTTGTCGAGCGCGCGGCCGATCCGGACGGTGCGCATGCCCGCCGTCAGGCTGCGGATCATCGTCGGCTGCGGGCCGCCGCCACCGTGCTGCGGCTGGGACGGGAAACCCTGCTGCTGAGCGGGGAGCCCCTGCTGCTGCGGGAACGGCGGCTGCGCGCCCTGCTGCGGGAAGCCGCCCTGCTGCTGCGCGGCCCACGGCTCGGACTGCTGCTGGTACGGGTCCTGGGCCTGCTGCCCCCACGCCTGCTGCTGCGCGGGCGGCTGCTGCTGCGCCGGCGCGTTGCTGCGGCTGGTGGCGGCCTCGTGCCAGGCAGGTGTCTGCGGGGCGGCGGCCTGGACGGGTGCGGAGAAGGAGAGCCGAGGGCCGTTCTCCGGGTTGCCGAGGTTGACGACGGCGCCCGGGAACAGCTGGGCCTGCAGGGTGCGGGCACCGGCGACGTACGTGCCGTTGGTGCTGCCGTGGTCGTCCAGCTGCCAGCCGGACCCGTTGAAGGACATGGTCCCGTGGTGCCAGGAGACCCGCGCGTCGTCGAACGGGAAGTCCGACTGCGGGTTGCGCCCGATGGTGTAGGACCGCCCGGGCTCCAGAGTCCGCTGCTGTCCGTTGATCTCAATGACGAGTTGCGGCACTGCTCGCCTGCCCCGCTCTCTCGGTCCCCCGATTGTGTCCCCCGGCCGGGGGTGCCTACTTCTGAACTGACGGGGGGAATCATTCCAGCCGACGGACCGCTGACGAAAGTCGCCCCTGGGGACTGTGACCAGGCGGCAACGATTCGCGGACCACCCGGTGTCCCCGGCTCCGCCGCACCACCACGCCACCTGCACGTCGGCCGGTCGGGGCGCACACACTCCGGGCACCGCCGACCCGGGCGTCCGGGGGGTGGGACGGGTGTCCTGCGGCCCCTTCCCGGCGGGTAGCGTGGGACTCACCATGAACGCATCGCCCTTGGCCGCTGAGCCTTCCCCCGCCTCGCAGCCCCGGACCGAGGACGAGCGCACCCTGCTCGTCAAGGTGTTCGGCAAGGACCGCCCCGGCATCACGGCCGGCCTGTTCGCCACCCTGGCCGGCTTCGGCGTCGACGTGATCGACATCGAGCAGGTCGTGACGCGTGGCCGGATCACGCTGTGCGCCCTGGTCACCCCGCCCACCGCGCCCGGCGCCGAGGGCGGCCTGCGGGCCACCGTGCACCGCTGGGCGGAGGAGCAGAAGCTCCAGGCCGAGATCATCTCCGGCATCGGCGACAACCGGCCGCGCCGCGAGGGCCGTTCGCACGTGACGGTGCTGGGCCACCCGCTGACCGCCGCCGCGGTCTCCGCGCTGACCTCCCGGATCACCGCGGCCGGCGGCAACATCGACCGCGTCTTCCGCCTCGCGAAGTACCCGGTGACGGCCGTCGAGCTGGCCGTGTCCGGTGTCGCGCCCGAGGAACTGCGCGGCGAGCTGGCCCAGGAGGCGGCGACCCAGCGGGTCGACGTCGCCGTGGTCGCGGCCGGTCTGGAGCGCCGCGCCAAGCGCCTCATCGTGATGGACGTCGACTCCACCCTCATCCAGGACGAGGTCATCGAGCTCTTCGCGGCCCACGCGGGCTGCGAGGAGGAGGTCGCCCAGGTGACGGCGGCCGCGATGCGCGGCGAGCTGGACTTCGCCGAGTCGCTGCGCGCCCGGGTGGCGCTGCTGGCCGGGCTGGACGCCTCGGTGACGGAGAAGGTGCGCTCGGAGGTCCGCTTCACGCCGGGGGCGCGAACCCTGATCCGCACGCTGCAGCGCCTGGGCTTCCAGGTGGCGGTCGTGTCCGGCGGGTTCACCCAGGTCACCGACCACCTGGTGGAGCAGCTGGGGCTGGACTTCGCGGCGGCCAACACCCTGGAGGTGGTGGACGGGAAGTTCACCGGCCGGGTGGTCGGCGAGATCGTGGACCGCGCGGGCAAGGCCCGCTGGCTGGCCCGGTTCGCCGAGCAGGCCAAGGTGCCGCTGGAGCAGACGGTCGCGATCGGCGACGGCGCCAACGACCTCGACATGCTGAACGCGGCCGGCCTCGGGGTGGCGTTCAACGCCAAGCCGGTGGTGCGCGAGGCCGCCCACACCGCGGTGAACGTGCCGTTCCTGGACACCGTGCTGTACCTGCTCGGCATCACCCGCGAGGAGGTCGAGGCGGCGGACGCCGTCGACGGCAGCCCGACCGAGTAATCCCTCGAACGCCCGTGGGGGCGTACGGAGACGCAGCTGAGGGGCGCGCGGACCGAGTCCACGCGCCCCTCAGCTCTCACGTCCGCTTCGCGTGCTCGGAGCGTCCGCTTCGCGTGCTCGGAGCGTCCGCTTCACGTGCTCGGAGCGACCGCGGAACGTCAGTCCTGCGGCGTGTGGTACGAGACGAGCTCGGCCACGCCCGGCTCGACGTCCTTCCAGGAGCCGCCGAAGCTGAGCACCGCGATCGCCGCCGTGGGGAAGCCGCCGAGCCGCAGCCGGTCCAGTGCGTCCGGGTCGCCCGCATCGCCGGCCAGCACCTGGGTCAGGCCCAGCACGCCCGGGTTGTGCCCGACCAGCACGACGTCCACGTACTCCTCCGGAGTCTCGTGGAGGACGGCGATGATCTCGCCCGGGCTGGCCTCGTAGATCCGCTCCTCGTACACCGTCTTGCGGGTCCGCTTGGGCAGCTCGTGCGCCGCCAGCTTCCACGTCTCGCGGGTGCGCAGGGCGGTGGAGCAGAGCACGAAGTCCGGGTTGATCCCGGAGTCGGCGAGCCAGCGGCCGGCGTCCGGGGCCTGGTTGCGGCCCCGGTCGGCCAGCGGCCGCTCGTGGTCGTCGACGCCGTTGGGCCAGTCGGCCTTGGCGTGGCGGAGAACGATGATCCTGCGGGGCGTGTCGGCGCTCATACCCAGCAAGCTTGGCAGAAAAGCCGTCCGGGGGCGCGATGCTCCCGGTTGCCGCCACCCGCAGGGGTGGCAGGTGCCATCATGCGCCGTTCACCGGGGGTTCTCCCGCCGGACGGCATGGTCGCGGGGGCGGTCAGCCCATGCTCGCGGCGATGGTGGCGATGATCGCCACGAGCACCACGATGCCGGCGAAGGCCAGGGCGATGCGGCCGAGCTGCTTGCGGCCGTCGGTCGGGTTCGGTTCGAGAACGGGCATGTCCGGAATTCTCCCACCCCGGACGCGCCCGCCCGCCGCCGCCCCCTCGCCCTTGGCCGGCCCTTGACCTTCCCGAACCATGCGCCGACTCCGGGCCCTCGCCCTGCGGCCAACCGGACGAGGACCCCGCGAGACCCCGGGGACGCTAGCCCTTGGCCCCGGCCGCCACCTTCGGCGCCACGGCCTCGTCCTCGATGTGCCGGGCCATCGCCGCCCGCAGGCCGAACAGCATCTGCGGCACCAGCAGCAGCGCGAGGAAGCCGAGCGGCCAGTACCACTGGCCCGTCACCTGGTAGATCCTGCCGATCAGGATCGGGCCCGGGATGGAGATCAGGTAGCCGGCGCCCTGGGCGAACGCGGACAGCTGGGCGACGCCGCCCGCGGTCCGGGCGCGCAGCCCGATCATCGTCAGCACCAGCGGGAACGCGCAGTTGGACAGGCCCACCAGGACGGCCCACACCCACGGCAGCGCGGCCGGGGCGAGCGCGAGGCCCGCGTACCCGGCGATGCCGAAGGAGGCCAGCACGACGACGAACAGCCGCTGGTCGCCGCGCCGGGCGGCCAGGTTCGGCAGGACGAAGGAGACCGGCACGCCGATCACCATGGTCACCGCGAGCAGCACGCCGGAGGTGCCCTTGTCGATGCCGGCGTCCTGGAAGATCTTCGGCAGCCAGCCCATGACCACGTAGGCGCCGGTGGCCTGGAGGCCGAAGAAGCAGGCCATCGCCCAGGCCGTGCGGCTGCGGGTGATCGGCAGCTTGCCGGCGGCGGGCCCGCCCGCCTTGTCGCCGCGCTCGCGCCTGGTCAGGGCGACGACGGTCCAGAGCACCAGTGCCACCGCGCCGAGGACGGCCCAGACGCCGAGGCCGTAGCGCCAGTCGCCGCCGAGCGCGCTGGTCAGGGGCACGGTGACGGCGGCGGCCAGCGAGGTGCCGGCCGACAGCGCCATGGAATACAGGCCGATCATCGGACCGACCTTGGCCGGGAAGTAGCGCTTGATCACCACCGGGATCAGCACGTTGGAGACCGCCACACCGGCCAGGGCGAGCGCGGTGAGCAGCAGGAAGACCGCGGTGCCGCCGGCGAAGGAGCGGGCCAGCACGCCCGCGGTGATCGCGCCCATGCCCGCGGTGATCACCGCGATCGGGCCGATCCGGCGGGCCATGGTGGGCGCGGCGAAGCCGAACAGGCCGAAGCACAGCGAGGGCACGGCGGTGAGCAGGCCGGCGACCGTGGGGTTCATCCCGAGGCCGGCGCGGACCTGGTCGAGCAGCGGCCCGAGGCTGGTGACAACGGGGCGCAGGTTGAAGGCGGCGGCGGCGATCGCGACGGCGAACAGCGCGACGGCGAAGGGGCTGGGGGTGGCGGCGGGCCGCTCGGTCTGCGGCCGGACCTCGGTTCGTGGGGTGGTGGTGGTGGTGGTGTCTGCTGCGGGAGGCATGTGCACCATCATAGAATGATGGGATGAATTGACGCACCACGGAATTGGCATGATGTGCCGACCGTTCATCCACCGGCCCGCCGGAGTCCACCGGGCCCCGTCCACCGCCGCCCCGAAGCCGCTAGGAGTCCCCGTGGCGCTGTCCTCGCCGAGGCGCACCCCGCTGTCCGACCAGGTGATCGCGCAGCTGCGCGCCCAGATCACCTCCGGCGAGTGGCCGGTGGGCTCGCGCATCCCGACCGAGGCCGCACTGGTCGAACAGCTCGGCGTCGCCCGCAACACCGTCCGCGAGGCCGTCCGCGCCCTGGCCCACAACGGGCTGCTCGACATCCGCCAGGGCTCCGGCACCTACGTCCTCGCCACCAGCGAGCTGGCCGGCGTCATGCACCGCCGCTTCGCCGACGCCGACCAGGCGCAGGTCGCCGAGCTGCGCGCGGCCCTGGAGACCTCCGCCGCGGGCCTCGCCGCCGTCCGCCGCACCCCGCGCGACCTCGGCCTGCTGGACGCCGCGCTGGCCCGCCGCGAGGCCGCCTGGCACTCCGGCGACGCGGAGGACTTCGTCCAGGCCGACGCCGCCTTCCACCAGGCCGTCGTCGCCGCCGCCCACAACGACGTGCTGGCCGCCGTCTACGCCGACCTCGGCGAGGTGACCCGCGCCCACCTGCGCCACGACGTCGGCCCCGAGCTGATCGCCGAGCGCTACATCGGCCACGACACGATCCTCGACGCGATCCGGGCCGGCGACGCCCAGCGCGCCTCCGTCGAGGCCGGCCGCGCGATCGGGGCCTGCGGCGCCGCCGACGCCTGAACGACGGCCCCGGACACGAGAAACGCCGCTGCCCGGCACCCCCGCGGAGGGGGTGCCGGGCAGCGGCGGCAGCGGATCAGGCGCCGATGGCGTGCAGACCGCCGTCGACGTGGATGATCTCGCCGGTGGTCTTCGGGAACCAGTCCGACAGCAGCGCGACGACACCGCGGCCGGCCGGCTCCGGGTCGCTCAGGTCCCACTTCAGCGGGGAGCGGTGGTTCCAGGTGTCGGCCAGGTCACCGAAGCCCGGGATGGACTTGGCGGCCATCGAGCCGATCGGGCCCGCCGAGATCAGGTTGCAGCGGATGTCCCGCTCGCCCAGGTAGCGGGCCAGGTAGCGGTTGGTCGACTCCAGGGCGGCCTTGGCCGGGCCCATCCAGTCGTACTGCGGCCACGCGTACTGCGCGTCGAAGGTCAGGCCGACGACCGAGCCGCCGTCCTGCATCAGCGGCAGCAGCGCCATGGTGAGCGACTTCAGCGAGTACGCCGAGACGTGCATCGCGGTGGCCACGGACTCCCACGGGGTGTCCAGGAAGTTGCCGCCCAGGGCGTCCTGCGGGGCGAAGCCGATCGAGTGGACGATGCCGTCCAGGGTCGGCAGGGTCTCGCGGACCTGGTCGGCGATGCCGGCCAGGTCCTCCGGGCTGGAGACGTCCAGCGACAGCACCTTGACCGGGTTCGGCAGCTTCTTGGCGATGCGCTCGGTCAGGCTCGGACGGGGGAAGGCGGTGAGGATGATCTCGGCGCCCTGCTCCTGGGCCAGCCGCGCGGTGTGGAAGGCGATGGAGGACTCCATCAGCACACCGGTGATCAGGATCCGCTTGCCCTCGAGGATTCCACTCATGCTCAGTGACCCATGCCCAATCCGCCGTCGACGGGAATGACGGCTCCGGTGATGTACGCGGCCTCGTCCGAACCGAGGAACCGCACGGTGGACGCGACCTCGGCGGGCGCCGCGTAGCGGCCCAGCGGCACGCCCGAGACGATCTCCGCGCGGCGCTCGTCGCTGAGCACGGCGGTCATGTCGGTGTCGACGAAGCCGGGGGCGACCACGTTGACGGTGATGTTGCGCGGGCCGAGCTCGCGCGCCAGCGACCGGGCGAAGCCGACCAGGCCGGCCTTGGAGGCGGCGTAGTTCGCCTGGCCCGGCGAGCCGGAGAGGCCGACCACGGACGAGATCAGGATCACGCGGCCCTTGCGCGCCCGCATCATCAGCTTGGAGGCGCGCTTGACCACCCGGAACGTGCCGGTGAGGTTGGTGTCGAGGACGGACGTGAAGTCCTCCTCGGACATGCGCAGCAGCAGGGTGTCGTTGGTGATGCCCGCGTTGGCGACCAGCACCTCGACGCCGCCGTGCTTCTGCTCGATCTCGGTGAAGGCGGCGTCCACCTGCGCGGCGTCGGTGATGTCGCAGCGCACCGCGAGGACGTCGTACTTCGCCAGGGCCTCGGGCACCTCGCCCGAGCGGCTGGTGATGGCGACCTTGTCGCCCGCCTCGGCGAAGGCCAGGGCGATCGCGAGGCCGATGCCCCGGTTTCCTCCGGTGACGAGAACCGAGCGGCTCAACGATCCACCTCTCTCCGTAGGGGGAGCGCGTACAGCGGGATGCGCACGCAGTGTGACCGTATCCGGCGCCCGGCGTCGCCGACGAATCGTTCTCCCACAGCGCGTCGCCGAAGGAACTGTCGCAATCCGACAATCAGTGCCCGGACCTGCGCCGGAGCGCCCCCGCACGGGCCGGCCCCGCGCGCGGGCGGGAACACTCGGGCCGGTGCGCCCGTTCCCACCCGTGGTACGGGACGACCCGGGGCCGGCCGTACCCTCTCCCCGAAACAGTCCCGGCGAGGAACGAAGAGGCAGGGCGCATGACCAAGGCACAGCCCGGGAGAACCCACCGACGCGGACGGCTGCTGGCCCTGACCGCCCTGGCCGCGGTCGCGGGCGCCGCCGCCTGGTCGCTGCGCGACCTCCCGGCCGCGTTCGGGCGCCGGCCGGACGGCGAGCGCGAGGAGCGCGTGCGCGACTCCCCCCAGTACCGCGACGGCGTCTTCCACAACGCGCCGTCCACCCTCGCCCGCGCGTCGTCCGCCCCCGACATCGACGCCGACACCGTCCGCCGCATGATCTTCCAGCGCGAGCACCGCGTCCCGGCGCACCCGGTGCCGGTCGTGCGCCAGGCCGACGGTCCGCGCCCGGCCGCCGAGGGCGTCGAGATCACCTGGTACGGGCACGCCTCCGCGCTCGTCGAGATCGAGGGCTCGCGCGTCCTGCTCGACCCGATCTGGAGCGACCGCTGCTCCCCCTCCGCGCACGTCGGCCCCAAGCGGCTGCACCCCGTGCCGGTCGCGCTGGAGGAGCTCCCGCAGGTCGACGCCGTGCTGATCTCGCACGACCACTACGACCACCTCGACATGGCGACGGTCAAGCGCCTGGTGCGCACCCAGTCCGCGCCGTTCGCGGTGCCGCTCGGCATCGGCGGCCACCTGCGCCGGTGGGGCGTGCCCGAGCACCGGATCATCGAGCTGGACTGGGACGAGACCTGCACGCTCGGCGAGCTCGTGCTCACCCTCACCTCCGCGCACCACTTCTCCGGCCGCGGCCTGACCCGCAACACCACCCTGTGGGGCTCCTGGGTGATCGCCGGCCCCACCCGCAAGGTCTTCTACACCGGCGACTCCGGCTACTTCGAGGGCTACGCCCGGATCGGCGGGGAGCACGGCCCGTTCGACGCCGCCCTCGTCCAGATCGGCGCCTACGACGCGGCCTGGGCGGACATCCACATGACGCCCGAGGACGCCGTCCTCGCCCACCGGGACCTCGACGCCGGCCTCCTGGTGCCCGTCCACTGGTGCACCTTCAACCTCGGGCTGCACCCGTGGGCCGAGCCGGTCGAGCGGCTCCTGAAGGAGGCCAAGGCCCAGGCCGTGCAGCTCGCGGTGCCGCGCCCCGGCGAGCGCGTCGACGTCGACAACCCGCCCGAGCTGGACGGATGGTGGGAGACCGTCGCCTGACGACGCGCCGGATCGCCGTGTCGGCGCCGGGCAAATGCGCTGGCCGAAAGAGCGTGGACGGGCAATGATGCGGTGCGGGCGCCCCTGTGCGGCGCCGCACCGCCACCCCCGCGACCAGGGAGCCCGCTTGCCTCCGATCCCTCCGGCCGACCCCGCAGGCGCCGAGCACGTCCGCACCGTCGACCCGCTGTTCCTCGCCCTCCCGCTGCGCACCCTCGCCGACGCCGCGCTCACCCGCGCCCGTGAACTCGGTGCCGAGCACGCCGACTTCCGGCTGGAACGGGTCCGCAGCGCCTCCTGGCGGCTGCGCGACGCCCGCCCGGCCGGCACCTCCGACAGCGCGCAGCTCGGCTTCGCCGTGCGCGTGCTGCTGGACGGCGCCTGGGGCTTCGCCGCCGGGGTGGACCTCACCACCGCCGCGGCGGCCCGGGTCGCCGAGCAGGCCGTCGCGGTGGCCCGGCTGTCCGGCGGGATCAGCCGCGCGGCCGGTTCGGCCGAGCGGGTCGAGCTGGCGCCGGAGCCGGTCCACCGGGACGTCACCTGGGTCTCCTCCTACGAGGTGAACCCCTTCGACGTGCCGGACGCCGAGAAGACCGCGCTGCTCGCCGAGTGGAGCTCGCGGCTGCTGGGCGCCGAGGGGGTCTCGCACGTCCAGGCGAGCCTGCTGACCGTCCAGGAGAACAAGTTCTACGCGGACACCGCCGGCACCGTCACCACCCAGCAGCGCATCCGTCTGCACCCGACACTGGAGGCCACCTCGGTCGACGAGCGCACCGGCGCCTTCGACTCGATGCGCACCCTGGCCCCGCCGGTCGGGCGCGGCTACGAGTACCTGAGGGGCACCGGCTGGGACTGGGACGCCGAACTCGCCGAACTGCCCGTCCTGCTCGCCGAGAAGATGAAGGCCCCGAGCGTCGAGGCGGGCCGCTACGACCTCGTCATCGACCCGTCCAACCTCTGGCTGACCATCCACGAGTCGATCGGCCACGCCACCGAACTGGACCGCGCGCTCGGCTACGAGGCCGCCTACGCCGGCACTTCCTTCGCCACCTTCGACAAGCTCGGCTCGCTCCGGTACGGCTCCGAACTGATGCACGTCACCGGCGACCGCACCGCCGAGCACGGCCTGTCCACCATCGGCTACGACGACGAGGGCGTCGCCACCCAGTCCTGGGACCTCGTCAAGGACGGCGTCCTGGTCGGCTACCAGCTCGACCGCGGCATGGCGAAGCTGAAGGGCTTCGAGCGCTCCAACGGCTGCGCCTTCGCCGACTCCCCCGCCCACGTCCCGGTGCAGCGGATGGCCAACGTCTCGCTCCGGCCCGCGGCCGGCGGCCCGGCGACCTCGGGCCTGTTCGCCGGCGTCGAGAACGGCCTGTACATCGTCGGCGACCGCTCCTGGTCGATCGACATGCAGCGGTACAACTTCCAGTTCACCGGGCAGCGCGCCTACGCCATCAAGAACGGCGAACTCGCCGGCCAGGTCAAGGACTTCGCCTACCAGGCGACCACCACCGACTTCTGGGGCTCGATGGCCGCCGTCGGCGGCCCGCAGACCTACGTCCTCGGCGGCGCCTTCAACTGCGGCAAGGCGCAGCCCGGCCAGGTCGCGGCGGTCAGCCACGGCTGCCCGTCCGCGCTGTTCCGCAACGTCAACGTGCTCAACACCCAGCAGGAGGCGGGTCACTGATGACCGCGACGCAGCCCCACGAACTCGTCGAGCTCGCGCTCGGCCTCTCCCGCGCCGACGGTTGCGTGGTGATCGCCGACGAGGAGTCCACCGCCAACCTCCGCTGGGCGGGCAACTCCCTGACCACCAACGGCGTCACCCGTAGCCGCCGCCTCACCGTGATCGCCACCGTGGCCGGCGCCGAGGGCACCGCCTCCGGCGTGGTCTCCCGCGAGGCCGTCACCGCGGACGAGGTCGAGGGCCTCGTCCGGGCCGCCGAGGAGGCCGCCCGCGCCGCCGGACCGGCCGAGGACGCCCAGCCGCTGGCCACCGGCACGCCCTCCTCGCCGCACTTCGACCAGCCGCCCGCCGAGACCTCGATCGAGGTGTTCGACGCCTTCGGCCCGGCCCTCGGCGAGGCCTTCGCCCGCGCCGCCGCCCAGGACGAACTGCTCTACGGCTTCGCCCGGCACGAGGTCGTCTGCAGCTACCTGGGCACCTCGACCGGCCTGCGGCTGCGCCACGACCAGCCGACCGGCATGGTCGAGATCAACGCCAAGACCGCCGACCTGTCCGGCTCCGCCTGGGTCGGCGCCGCCACCCAGGACTTCGCCGACGTCGACGTCACGGCCCTGCACGCCGAGCTGACCAAGCGCCTGGGCTGGGGCGCCCGCAAGGTCGACCTCCCGGCCGGCCGCTACGAGACGCTGCTGCCGCCCTCGGCCGTCGGCGACCTCATGGTCTACCTGCACTGGTCCGCCGGCGGCCGGGACGCCCACGAGGGCCGCACGGTCTTCTCGAAGCCGGGAGGGGGCACCCGCGTCGGCGACAAGCTCGCCGCGCTGCCGCTGACGCTGCGCGCCGACCCGCGCGAACCCGGCCTGGAGGCCGTGCCGTTCGTCCTCACGCACGCCAGCGGCGGCGACGCCTCGGTGTTCGACAACGGCCTGCCGATCACCGCCACCGAGTGGATCCGCGAGGGCGTGCTGACCGACCTGGTCACCACCCGCCACGCGGCCGGCCTCACCGGCCTGCCGCTGCGCCCGTCCGTCGACAACCTGGTGCTGGAGACGGCCGGCCAGGACGCGGCACCGACGCTGGACGAGATGATCGCGCGCACCGAGCGCGGCCTGCTGCTCACCTGCCTCTGGTACATCCGCGAGGTGGACCCGGCGACGCTGCTGCTCACCGGCCTCACCCGGGACGGCGTCTACCTGGTCGAGAACGGCGAGGTGGTCGGCGCGGTCAACAACTTCCGGTTCAACGAGTCCCCGGTCGACCTGCTCGGCCGGATCACCGAGGCGGGCCGCACCGAGCGCTGCCTGCCGCGCGAGTGGAACGACTACTTCACCCGCACCGCGATGCCACCCGTGCGTGTCGCGGACTTCAACATGAGTTCGGTCAGCCAGGCCTCATAGCCACTGACCAACAGGGGGATACGAGAGACATGATGGACGAGAAGCGGCTGGTCAAGACGAGCAAGATGCTGTCGCGCATCCTGCGGCACGAGCCGGAACGGGTCGGGATCACCCTCGACGAGGCCGGCTGGGTCCGGGTCGACCTGCTCCTCGCCGCCCTCGCGGCGAAGGGCAACAAGCTGAGCAGGGCCGATCTGGACCACGTCGTGACGACGAACAACAAGCGCCGCTTCGGCTACTCGGCCGACGGCCTCTCGATCCGCGCCAACCAGGGCCACACGGTGGCGGTCGACCTCGGTCTGGCCGCCGCCGCGCCGCCCCCGGTGCTCTACCACGGCACCGCCGACCGCAACCTGGCGGCGATCTTCCACGAGGGCCTGCGCCCGATGGCCCGCCAGGACGTCCACCTCTCGGCGGACACCGAGACGGCCACCCGGGTCGGCTCCCGGCACGGCCGCCCGGTCGTGCTCACCGTGAACGCCGCCGCGATGGCCGCGGACGGCCACGAGTTCCGGATCAGCGAGAACGGCGTCTGGCTCACCGACGCCGTCCCCCCGCAGTACCTCTCCCGGCGGCCCTGACGGGCCCGTCGCGCGTGTCAGCCGCCCCGGTCTCGTCCTCGGCCGGGGTGCGGCGTACGGTGAATTGGCCGCGCGGCCAAGACGCGCGGGCGCTTGGACGAGGGCGGTAGGACATGGGCAAGAGCGCGGGCGGTGGGCAGGTCCACCGGATCACGGGGGCGCGCAGCGGCCTCACCGAGGACGTCCGCGGGCGGCAGCGCCGCTACGTGGCCTCGATGCTGCTGCGGACGGTCTGCGTGCTGCTGGCGGTGGTGCTGTGGGACGTGCAGCGCTGGCTGGCGTTCGCCGCGCTCGCGGGTGCCGTACTGCTGCCGTACTTCGCCGTACTGATCGCCAACGCCGGCCGGGAGCGGGCGCCGGGTCTGCCGAGCACCTTCGACATCCCGCTGGACACCCCGCTGATGCTCGGCCCCGGCGGTACGGGTGGGGCGGGAGCGGCGGCCGGTACAGGAGAGGCAAAGAAGTCTCCCACCGATTCTTCACAGAGCGGGAGCTGACTGCCCGGGTCCTCCGCGTTCGCGGTGGTTTGACTCGGAGAAAGCTCAAAAGAAGCTCAGATTAATCATGCAAGACCTCCCCAAACCCGGGTCTCGGCGTGACATACTGCGTACGCGCTCCGCATCCCCCGTCGGAGCGACGGACCGACGCCGGGCGGCTCCCCCCGTGGCTGCCCGGCGTCGCCATGCCCGCATCCGGACGGGCCCCGGGCTCCCCGGCCCCCGGTGCGCGGAAGGGCCCGTGAAACACTGGCGGTGCGAAGATTCCCCCGACAAGCACCCGCCAAGCCCCGAGGACGGCCCGATGGACACCCCGCAGACGCCGATCTGCTCCGCCAAGGGCTGCCGGGCGGACGCCCGCTGGGTGCTGGTGTGGAACAACCCCAAGCTGCACACCCCGGACCGCCGCAAGACCTGGCTCGCGTGCGACGAGCACCGCGAGCACCTGTCCCAGTTCCTGGGCGTGCGCGGCTTCCTCAAGGAGGTCGTCGCCTTCTCCGACTGGACCCCTACGGAGAGCTAGGGCGTGTCTTTCGGATCAGGCCGGGTGCCGCGACGCCAGGGCACGCACCTCGCCGCGTTGTCGTCGGTCGCCGATGCTCCGCATGGACTCCCTCCTCCGCCTTGCGATGCACGCACCCTGACGCCGCGTCCCTCCGACCTGATCCGAAAGACACGCCCTAGCCCCAATACCAGTGACTTAAGGTTTTGAGCCTCGTGGAGCCTTGGTCGGTTGGTTGATGGGAACGGTGCGGTAGTGCGGGGCGATGCTGACGGCTTCG